>DASURJ010000157.1:0-3020 GCA_036280115.1 Gemmatimonadaceae bacterium | reverse complement strand
ATGCAGCGCGGATAGAGGGTGGGCCGACGCGAGCCAGCCGGGCAACACGACCGGCGTGACCGCCTGCGACCAAACCCAAGGCGCGGAAGCGATACGGGGCCTGGCGTGGTCCAAGCCCCGTAAAACTACGAACGTCAGTCACTTGTCACAACCCTGCGGTCCCGGCAGCGTCGCCCTACGGCACCCGCCACGTGGTCGTCGCCGTGAGCTCCATGGGGTCGCTCGTGTACGTGCGGCTTCCGTCCGTTCTCGTGGCCTTGAGCCGCACCTGCGTGCCGGGCGCGATGCCGGCAACCGGCAAGTCCTCGGTGGTGTTGGCTGCGACCTGCTTCAGGAACAGGTCAGAGCCCTGATTCACGACGTACACGTTCACGGCGGTCGTCTCGTTGTTCGTGAAGCGGATCGTCGCCGCGGTGGTCGCCGGTGGTCCTGTTTCGACGTTCACCTGCCGGCTCCCGCACGCGGTGGTGGCGACGACGAGCGCCAAGCCCGCCAGTAATGCTCGCATGATGGCCTCCGATCGTGGTCCGGATCGTGGTTCGAGGATCGTGGTTCGCAAGCGTCGACCTCAACCGCAGAATTTGCAAGACACATGCGCGGTGGGCACTTTTGTCCGCTGCGATGTCCGTAACTCTAGAGGCAGCCTCGACCGAATGACAGTGCTCCGGATCGTTGTCGCCGCGGCGTTATGCGCGGCTGCTGGATGCTCGACGACGTCCGCCGGCCCACCGACCGCTCATCCCCGTGTCGGCGGCACGGACGCCGCGGCCGGACGGGGCGATGCGGCCGTGAGCGCAGAGCTTCTCGACACAATGCGGGTCCTGCTCGATCGGGCGCGCGCGGATAGCGCCTTTCCCGGCGCCTTCGCGATCGTCGGGCGCTCGAGTGGCGCGCTCGCCGAGTACGGCGTCGGCTCGCTCGATTGGTCGCCGTCCCCCCGCCCCGACGCGGACGCGATCTGGGACATGGCGTCCCTCACGAAGGTCATCGCGATGACGTCCGCCCTCATGCAGCTCGTCGACCGCGGCACGGTCGATCTGGATGCGCCGGTCGGGCGTTACGTCGCCGAGTTCGTCGGGCCGGGAAAGGAACGCGTGACCGTGCGACACCTGCTCGCCCACACCTCCGGGCTGCCCGCGTGGCGGCCGCTGTACAAGGAGACGTACACGCCGGACGCAGCCCGGGCCCTCGCCGTCGCGACGCCGCTCGACACGGCGGCAGGCGTCCGCATGGTCTACAGCGACCTGGGCGCCATCATCCTCGGGGCCCTCGTCGAGCGGGTGTCGGGCCTGACGCTCGACGCCTACGTCGCGCGCCACGTCTTCGGCCCGCTGGGGATGACGTCGACGGGCTACCGTCCCGACCCGGGGCTCGTGCCCCGGATCGCCCCGACCGAATTCGATCCGTGGCGTCAGCGGAAGATCCACGGCGAGGTGCATGACGAGAACGCGTTCGGGCTCGGCGGAGTCTCGGGTCACGCGGGGCTATTCAGCTCCGGGCACGATCTCGCCCGGTTCGCGCGCATGTACTTGGGGGGCGGCACCCTCGACGGCACGCGCGTGCTCTCACCCGCAACGATCCGCGAGTTCACCACCGTCCAGGACTCGACCGTGTCCAACCGAGCGCTCGGATGGGAGACGCCTAACGGCTCGAATTCCGCGGGGCGGATCATGACGCGCCCGGCGTTCGGCCACACCGGATTTACCGGGACGTCGATCTGGATGGATCCTTCGCGCGATCTGTTCGTCATTCTCCTGACCAACCGTGTGAACCCGACGCGGCAGAACTCGCGCATCGGCGGCGTGCGGGTGGCGCTCGCCGATGCGGTCGTTCGTGTAATGGATCGACACCTCGTTCGTTCACCGTCCACGCCTTCGCCTCGATGAACATCACCCCGCTCGACTGGGCCATCGTCCTCGGGTACTTCGCCCTCACGACGCTCATTGGGTTCATCTTCACCAAGCGTGGTGGTGAGAGCCTCGACGAGTACTTCCTCTCCGGTCGACAGGTGCCCTGGTGGCTCGCCGGTGGGGCGATGGTCGCGACCACATTCGCGGCCGACACCCCGCTCGTCGTGACCGGGCTCGTTGCGACGAAGGGGGTGGCCGGCAACTGGCTGTGGTGGAACATGGTGATGAGCGGGATGCTCACGGTGTTCTTCTTCGCCCGGCTCTGGCGCCGAGCCCGCGTCATGACCGACGTCGAGTTCGCCGAGATCCGGTACGGCGGACGACCGGCTGCGTTTCTCCGTGGCTTTCGATCGCTGTACCTCGGCATCGCGATCAACCTGATCATCATGGGATGGGTGACGCGCGCGATGATCAAGATCCTGACGATCTCGCTCGGGATCTCGCCGTTCGTCGCCGTCGGGATCTGCTTCGTGATCACGCTCGCGTACGCCGTGGCCGCCGGGCTTTGGGCGGTGCTGTGGACGGACCTCGTGCAGTTCGTGATCATGATGACGGCGGTCATCGTGCTCGCGGTGTACGCCGTGAACGCCGTCGGCGGCATGGACGCGCTGATTACGGGGGTCTCCCGCCACTTCGGAAGCGAGACCGCCGCGCTCTCGGTCATGCCGGTGCGGGTGACGCCTAACGGGCTCGAGGCGTACGCCTGGATGCCTCTCCTGGCACTCGGCGTCTTCCTGTCGATGCAGTGGTGGGCGGCGTATTACCCGGGCGCGGAGCCGGGTGGCGGCGGGTACGTCGCGCAGCGGATCTTCTCGGCGAAGTCGGAGCGGGACGGCGTGCTGGCGACACTCGCGTTTCAGGTCGCGCACTACGCGATTCGGCCGTGGCCGTGGATCGTCACGGGGCTGGCGACGGTGATCATGTACCCGACGCTCGAAGACAAGGAAGCCGGGTACGTGCACGCGTTCGTGGATCTGTTGCCCACGCCGTGGCGCGGATTCATGCTCGCCGGGTTCGCGGCCGCCTACATGTCCACGATGGCCACGCAGCTGAACTGGGGAGCGTCCTACCTGGTGAACGACTTCTACAAGCGCTTCGTGCGCCGCGACG
>DASURJ010000156.1:0-3662 GCA_036280115.1 Gemmatimonadaceae bacterium | reverse complement strand
CGTCGAGATGGGTCTGGAACGAGCGAGGCCCGTGCTTCGTCTCGACATTCCACTGACGGATCTCGACCTCCTCCTCGATCGCCAGCACCCGCACCACCTCCAGCACGAACCCCGCCTCGGCCACCGCCTCCTCGAGGGCGTGCCGCGATTCCGCCTCGAGCGATGCCGGATCTTCCACCAGCGCGATCTCCTCATCGTCCTCGTCGCGAAGCGAGAGATGACGGTTCGGGTCGGACCAGGGGAAGCACTGACGGAGCCGGACCAGCACCGCTCGGCCTTCCACGATCGCGATGAGGCGACCAGACGAACGGCTAAGGCGTAATTCGCTCCCCCTTTCGAGCTCTAACGATTGAGCCATTGGAATCCCCCTTTGAGTATCTCTCCAATGCGGAATGCGGAATACGGATTCTTCGTCAATCACATGCTTCCGCATTCCGAATTCCGCGTTCTTACTGAAGCTGCAGCTGCATCTCGTATAGTCGCCGATAAATCCCGTCCGGTCTCGCCAGCAGCTCACGATGCGTACCGGACTCGGCCAGCCGTCCCTCCTCGATCACGAACAGGCGCGAGGCGCGGCGGAGCGTCGACAGGCGGTGCGCGATCGCGAACACCGTGCGACCGGCGATGAGCCGCTCGAGAGCCTCCTGAATCTCCCGCTCCGTCTCGGTATCCACGCTGCTCGTCGCCTCATCGAGGATGAGGATCCGAGGATCGTGCAGGATCGCCCGCGCGATCGAGATGCGCTGACGCTCCCCGCCCGAGAGCGTATGCCCGCGCTCACCCACCACCGTGTCGTACCCCTGCCCCAGCTTGCAGATGAAGTCGTGCGCGTTGGCCGCCTTGGCCGCAGCGATCACCGCCCCTAACGAGGCTTCCTGCAGGCCGTAGCGGATGTTGTCGACGACCGTTCCGTGAAACAGATACGGGTCCTGGAGCACCATGCCGATCTGCTCGCGGTAGTGGCCGGTGTCGAGCTTGCGCACATCGACGCCGTCGATCCGCACCGCACCGCCCGTCACGTCGTAGAACCGCGCGATCAGACTCACGACCGTCGACTTCCCACCGCCCGACGGACCGACGAGGCCGATCAGCTCACCCGGCTCGACGTCGAACGACACCCCCTTCAGCACCTGCCGCACGCCGTCGTACGCGAATGTCACGTTGTCGAACGTCACCCGGCCCCTCACCGGCGAGAGCCGAACCGCCTGCCCCGCCGGCGCGTCCTTCACCTCCGGCTCGCTGTCCAGCACCTCGAACACCCGATGCGCCGACGACGTCGCCCGGTTGATCGTCCGCACCATCTGGCCGATCACCTCGATCGGCGCGACGAACATGGTCGTGTACAACAGGAACGACACGAACACGCCCGCCGACAACGGGTGGCCGCTGCCTAACAACCGCGGCACCGCCAGGACCCAGACGAGCACCGTCGTCGCGTGCACCGCGAACATCAGGAGCGGCCAAAACGTCGTCCACAGCTGATGGATGCGGTTGATCTCGTCCGTGACGTCGTCGTTCCGCGCCACGAACCGGTCGATCTCTCGCGTCTCCTGGTTGAACGCCTTCACCACGCGGATGCCCGGGATCGTGTCCGACAGCACGTCCGTCACCCGCGACCATTTCCGCCACGTCCGAATGAACATCCCGTTCAACGACTCGCCGTGCCGGTAGATCATCCAGCAGAACACCGGCACCGGCAGCGTCATCACGAGGCCGAGCCGCCAGTCGAGCGTCAGCAGCACGGCACCGAGTCCCACGAGCATCACGACCGAGAGCGAGACGTCCACGACACCGAACGCGATGAACTCCCACAGCCGGTCCGTGTCCGCCGTGACGCGCGAGATCAGGCTGCCCGTCTTCTTCCGCGAGAAGAAGGCGAGGCTCGACCGCTGGATGTGCGCGTACAGCTCGGTCCTCAAGTCACGCGCGACGAGCTCGCCCAGGACCGACATGAGCCGGAGCCGGACGTGCGCCGCCACCTGACGCACGACGTAGAGCAGCGCCATCGCCGCGACCGCGATCCACGCCAGTCGCATCGCCACCTCGCGCGCGAGCACGCCGTCCTGCGACGGACGCACCACGCGGTCGATCACGTACCCCGCGAGGTACGGCGGGACGAGACTCGCCAACGTCACCACGGCCGCCGCCGACAGGCCGATGATGACCTGCCGCCGATACGGCATGAGGTAGCGGAGCAGCCGGAACATCACCGCCGACTCCTTGCCCGCGACGAGCGCCTGCGCGTCACGCACCGGCCGCGCGATGGCGTCCGCGTACACGCGGTCCGCGTCGTCGAGCGCTACCGAACGCCCGGTGAGTGCCTCGTCGAGCACGAACCGGATATTCTCCACCGCCGCGCGCTGCCGCTGCGTGTAGCGGACGACGATGAGCGGCGCGTCGCCCTCGCCGAGGATGAGGAGCGTGTTCGCGCTCAGCCCCGCGACGTCGCGTATCGTGCGGATGCGGGAACGGGGCACCGACTCGATGTCCCACGCACCAGACGTCGCATGGGTATCCGGCGTGTCATTCGCGGCAGGGCGTGCGACCGCTACGTGCTCCGTGCCTAACACGAGCCACGACTCGCCCAGCTTGAGGCGGTTGTCGAGGTCCGCAAGCGCGTAGAGTTGTACTGGAAGGCCACCCCACAGGCGCTCGAGCGCCACGCGGAGGTTACCGGGGAGACTCGCCGGCTGGCCGATGTATCGGGTTATGATCTCGTGATTCATTGTCGTGATCCGCTGCGAGGTAAGGCGGGGCGGGAAGGCAGCAAAAAGGCCTTTCGGGTTGGCTGCACCCGAAAGGCCGGATCACGACACCTGATCCTGCGATTCTAGGGTGCTCGGCCTCCGGCCCCGTAAACGGCCGATTCCGACCCTCGTGGACGCACTGCGCCCATGAGGCCGAAGAAGATCGGCGCGAGACGGCGGGTGGTGGTGGTGAGCACGCGGAGTTGTATCATCGCAGGAATCGTTGTCTCCCTGGCGACCGCGATCGGGTCGCCTTGCCTAACATATGATGGCGGCCGAAACCGCGCAATCGGCACAATCGGGCACAATCGGGGTCAGATTCACAAATCATTGTTTCCCCGCAACACTGGTGCATTCGGTCCCTCGACCGGCCCGGGTTGCCATCGGTTCGTGACGTCGGCAACGAAACGATGTTATTCGAATCTGACCCCGATTAGGGTTCCGAGCTGGGCCGCGCCCGGTCCGGATCCGTCGAAGACCTGCGCCTCGCGGCCGGTTTCCCGCTCGTACCGGCGCGCGATCTCGCGGACGGTTTCGCGGGCGGCCTCGGTCCCGAGCACCGCGACCGTGCCTCCACTCCCTCCGCCGGTGATCTTCGCACCGAAGAGGCCGCGCTCCGGCCCGGCGTCCATCACGAGCCTCACGAGATGGTCGGTCCCATCGCTCCCCAGTCCGCACGCGCTGTAGCTCGCGTGGGATTCGAGCATGAGCTCGCCCATCATCCGGGCTGCAGCGGGGTCACGCTCCAGAGCCACGAGGAGATCGGCGAACCGACTCACGCGGGCGTGCTCGTGCACCGGATGCGTTGTGGCAGCGCGAACGGGATACGATCGGCGAGGATCCACGCGCGTCACGGAGTCCGTGATGCCGCCATACCTCGCCAGGAACTCAGCACCCTCCATATGGAGCGGTAGC
>DASURJ010000155.1:0-4044 GCA_036280115.1 Gemmatimonadaceae bacterium | reverse complement strand
CGCGGCACGTTTCGGCGATCAGCTCGGCGGCACGATCGAGATCGTCGACGCTCACGAGCTCGTTCGGCGAGTGCATGTAGCGATTGGGAATCGAGATCAGTCCCGTCGCGACTCCCTCGCGAGCCACGTGAATCGCGTCCGCATCGGTCCACGACTCGCGACCTGCCGCGTGGACCGTGAACGGCATCGACAGTCGCCGCGCGGTGTCGCGGAGCAGCGCGAATACCACGGGGGAGATGATCGATCCCCGCGTGAGCACCGGACCGCCACCGATCCTGTGCTCGCCGTGCTCCTTCTTCTCGGCGCCCGGATAGTCCGTTGCGTGGGTGACGTCGACGACGAGCGCCATCTGCGGGTCGAGCCGCGTCGCGCTGACTCGTGCTCCGCCGCCCTGATACGCGATCTCTTCCTGGGTCGTGGCGACCGCCACGACGCGCGCCGCTCCCGGTCGTTCCGCGTACCGCTTGAGCGCCTCGAGCACGATGAACGCACCAATACGGTCATCGATGGACCGTGACACGATGCGCCCGTTCGGGAAGTCCAGCGTGCGCGAGTCGATGACTCCGGGGTCACCCACACTCACCAGCCGTTCGGCGTCTTCCCGCGAGGTCGCTCCGATGTCGACCCACAGGTCGGTCATCTCGGAAGCCTTCTTGCGGTCCTCCGCCTTGATGAGGTGAATCGGCTTCTTACCCACGACCCCGAAAACGTCGCCGTCCCGTCCGAGGATGCGGAGGCGCTGCCCGACGAGCACCTGCGGATCCCAGCCGCCAATGCCCCCGATATAGAGGTACCCCTCGTCGTCGATGTACGTGACGATGATGCCGATCTCATCGATGTGACCGGCGAGCATGATCGTCGGCGCGCCACCGGCGTTGACCACGGCCATGCTGTTGCCGGCAACATCCCACGAGACCTCGGCAAACGCGCGTGCTTCGTCGCGCCATACGTTCGCGGGAGCGGACTCGAACCCGGACGGGCCGGGCGTATCCAGCAGTCTCTTGAGAAACGCGGTCGACGATTCCGTGAGCATGGTTGCGTACATTGGTGGAATGACAATTCTCTACATCTTAATCGGGCTTGGCGGCGGTGTGCTGTCGGGGCTCTTTGGGATCGGTGGTGGAGTCGTGATCGTCCCGGCGCTGCTGCTCCTGGCGCACATGTCGCCGCTCACCGCGACCGGCACATCGCTCGGCGCGCTGCTGCTCCCGGTGGGAGCGCTTGGGGCGTGGGCCTATTACCGCAACGGAGCCCTCGACGTGCGCGCGGCGCTGCTCATTGCCGTGGGCCTCTTCTTCGGCGCGTACGTCGGCGCGCGGCTCGCACATCTGCTCACCGCCGACCAGCTGCGACGGGGCTTCGCCGTTTTTCTCGTGCTGGTGGCGATCCGCGTGTGGATCACGAAGTAGCCGCCGCGTTCGCGGTGCGCGATCTCATCGCAGCCTCCTCGCGCTGTCGGGTGCCGGATGTCCGAAGAGCTGCGGGTTGAAGATCCGGGCCAGCACATCGATGCCGTCAACGACCCGTGGACCAGGGCGGCTCAGGTACGCATTCGCGTCGACGGCCCAAACCTGAACGTCCGCCGTCCAGCGCCACTCTGGCTGCTCGAGCACGCGCGTGGCATCATCCGTCGCCCGCTCGAGGTCGAAGCCGCACGGAGCGACGATCACGATATCGGGTCTTGCATCGCGCAGTGCGTCGTGCGTGCGCGTCGTCGAATGCTCCCCGTGCTTCGCGAGCACGTCCTCGCCACCGGCGCGGTGGATCATCTCGGGGACCCAGTGCCCCGCGGCGAAGACGGGCTCCGTCCACTCGATGACCGCGACCCGCGGACGTGGGGCGCGTGCTGCCTTGAGCGTCTCGTGAACGATCCGCATTCGCGAACGGGCTTCGGCCAGGAGCACATCGGCGCGCGCTTCGTCACCGAGAGCGATGGCCACGCGCCGCACGTCGTCGAAGATGCCGTCGAGCGTCGTCGCGCCGAGCGTCACGACTTTCGGAGCCGGCTCGAGTCGGGCGGCCACGGCGCGTACCTCGTTCTCGCTGACCGCGCAGACGTCGCACACCACCTGGGTCACGAGCAGATCCGGCGCCAGCTCCCGAACCCGGTCCTCACGAACGTCGTACATCGGCCGCCCGCTCTCGACGAGCGCGCGCACCTGCGCGTCGACGTCGCCCGGTGTGGCGGCCGACGCTATGCTGCTCGAGGTCACGACGGCACGCGATTTCACCACCGGCGGGAAGTCGCACTCGTGCGAGATGCCGACGATCGCGTCGGCGTGGCCGAGAGCGGCGACGATCTCCGTGGCCGACGGCAGGAACGAGACGACACGCATGCCTAACGGGTTCCCCGAATCGGAAAGATGAGGTACGTGAGGACCAGGCAGGCGACCCCATAGAGATACCACTGTGGGTCGCCGAGGAGCATCCAGAACAGCCCCCCGTAGATGGCGGTGGACTCGCCAAGGGCCCAGGCAATGACGGACAAGGTCGCTCGCCGCTCGGGCGACACGCGCGCCGCGGCGAGGAACAACCCGAGCGTGCCGAGCGTCGCGGCTGCCCACACTGCCTGCCCCGCGAGGCGAAGGCCGCGCGGGTCGACGGCAAAGGGTGCCTCATCCGAGCGCCGGAGAAACCAGACGACGGCGCCGAACGCGAGCACGCCAACGAGGAGCGCTATTCGAATGATGCCGAGGGTGCGCGTTGCGTTCGCGCTCGGCCCCAGCGGCGGCCGCGCGCCGGTCATTCAGCGATCAGGAATGCAGTGCGCATGAGCGATCGGCAGTGGTCGGTACGTCTCGCTGCGGCCGCGCTGGTTCGCGGAGCCACCCCAGGGCTCAAAATATGAGTCACGACGCTCGGCCGCGTCGACCCGATCCGTTTCGTTCGGGGGCCCGCGCGGCGGAACCTGTCAGGAGGGCACGGCGTAGGGGGAATATCCCAGGGAGGTGGGTTGATGGAACAGGATGTCCTGACATTCGCACAGGTTATGGCGGTGGTCGTCACGAGCGTCGCCGCTTTCATAGGCATCGGGCTGGGAACGCGCGTGCTCTGGCGCCTCGGCTCCCGGCCGAAAACCGTTGCTGCTCAGCGCCTGGACGATGAGCGCCTGCAGCGTCTCGAAGCCGCCGTGGACGTGATCGCGATCGAGGTGGAGCGAATCTCGGAGACGCAGCGCTACACCGCCGCGCTGCTGGCGGAGCGCCTCCCGCCCCGCGACCGTGTCGGGGAGCTGCCCGGCGCGAGCTCAGCCAGGCGAGCGAACAATACGCCGCACTGATCAGCTATCAGCTATCAGCTATCAGCGATCGACGGGCCGGCCTCGCGGCGGCCGCGTATGGCTCCGCGGTCGGCAGGCACGGTCGGCAGGGGATACGGATCGAACGGATCGGGCGGATCACGGAGGATCGCTCCGCGCGAGGGAGAGTGGGGCTCGCAATGACCGGGGAGATGAGGGGAACTGCCCTTTGGACGGTGGCGTGACGGGCGACCGTACGACCATACCCCCTTTATTTCAGCTCGTTGGGCGAGGGCGCGTGGGCTTGGCGCGATCCGTTTTCATCCGCCCCATCCGTCGCATCCGCATTCCGAGGGCCAGCCCAGCCGCGCGCGGTGTGGTGCGCCGAGAGTCGCCCCCCCCCGGCACTCGCTAATAATCGGATGAGTGCTCAGCGTCCCCGGAGTGGCGCAGTAGAGATCGCCGCGATCTGCAGTGTGTGGTTCCGCTCGTCGAGGCGGCCCCCCGAGCCGGACGACTGCAGCATGTAGCCCATCTCGATGCGCAGCGTGCGCGACGCGCGCATGCCGAGGACGACCGCAGCGCGGTTCTGGTCCACGGCCATGTCGCCAGCGTACCCGCCAAAGCTCGCGAACAGCTCATCTGAGGCGGCAAGGTACATCGACCGTCCGCGTCCCCGGGCGGCGAGGGGAATCGTCGCCCGCAGGCTGTAGCGCATGCGTTCCGACGTCACGCGCGCCTCACCGGCGGGCATCCCGGCGTCATCGACGCGCACGCCGGGCAGCCAGCGGTGCTCGGCGCGGTAT
>DASURJ010000154.1:0-3242 GCA_036280115.1 Gemmatimonadaceae bacterium | reverse complement strand
CACGATGATCGCGGCCGTCCCGCGAAGCTCGCTGGGCGCCTACGTCATCACGATGGCGCGCCAGCCGTCCGACGTCCTTGCGGTGCTGCTTCTTCAGCAGATGGCCGGCATCGTGGCTCCGCTCAGGGTAGTGCCGCTCTTCGAGACGTCGCGCGACCTGGAGAATGCCGGAGCGGTCACCGATGCGCTCTTCGCCATGGACTGGTACCGCAAGCGCATCGCGAACCGTCAGGAGATCATGATCGGTTACTCCGACTCGGCGAAGGACGTCGGCCGGTTCGCGGCGGCGTGGGATCTCTATCGTGCGCAGGAGGACGTGCTCGCCGCCAGCCGGCGCCACGGAGTCGAGGTCACCTTGTTTCACGGCCGCGGCGGCAGTGTCGGACGCGGCGGCGGACCGACGTGGCTCGCGATCATGTCCCAACCGCCGGGATCGATCGCGGGTACGCTGCGCGTCACCGAGCAGGGGGAGATGCTTCAGACCCTGTTCGGCCTCCCCGAAATCGCCGCGCGGACGATGGAGGTGTACACGACGGCCTCGCTCGAAGCCTGGCTCCTGAAGCCGGCGGCACCGAGAGACGAATGGCGCGAGCTCGTGACGCGGTTGCGCGACGATGCGCGCGATGCGTACCGGAGGGTGGTCTACGAGGATCCCCGGTTCGGTGAGTATTTCGAGGCCGCCACACCGCAATCGGAGCTGTCGGCGATGAACATCGGGAGCCGCCCGGCCCGGCGCGCCGGCGGACCGGCGCTGGCGAACCTTCGCGCCATTCCGTGGCAGTTTGCCTGGACCCAGACCCGCCTGCTGCTCGCGGCGTGGCTCGGCATCGAAGAGGCGCTCGAGAACGCCGAGCGGCGCGGTGACGGTGACCGGGTCCGCGAGATGTACCGCGAGTGGACGCACTTCCGCTCCGTCATCGACCTGATGGAGATGGTGCTGGCGAAAGCCGAGCCGGTGATTGCCGCGGAGTACGACAGACGCCTCGTACCGCCGCATCTGCGGGGGCTCGGCGACGAACTGCGAGCCCGCCTGGGGCGGGCGCAGCGTTCGGTGCTCGCGATCACCGGCCACCACGAATTGGTCGAGTCGAACGCGGTGCTGCGGCGCTCCATCGACGTCCGCAACCCGTACGTCGATCCCATCAACCTGCTTCAGGTCGAGCTGCTTCAACGGCTGCGGACGAAGCCGGACGATCGCGTCCGGGATGCCTTGCTGGTGACGATCAACGGCATTGCCGCGGGAATGCGAAACACGGGGTAGGCTATCCGGGCGTGGCGCCCGCACGTTTCGACATCCCGCGACAGCGGCTACACAATCAGTTCATCACGCGTCCGTTCAAAGGGACGCCGGCAGCGCTCGCCGCGTCGCTCGGCGCCGTGCAGGGGCAGGAGTACCCGTTCGCGAAGTGGGCGCTCGGCTTGCGCCTGGGTGGCGGGACCCGTGATGACAGGCTCGAAGCGGCACTCGACGCGGGAGAGATCCTTCGCACCCACGTCATGCGCCCGACCTGGCATCTGGTTGCGGCCGACGATATCGGCTGGATGCAGGCGCTCACCGCGCCGCGTGTGTTTCCCGTCCTGCGGCGGCAGGGCATCGAGCCCCGGGTCTTCACGCGCGCGACGACGCTCATCGAACGGGCACTCGCGGGTGGTCACTATCGGACGCGTCCGGAGTTGCGGGTGATGCTCGAGCGGGCAGGGATCCCGTTGACACCGCGCGAGATGAGCTTCGTCATGTTGTTCGGCGAACTGGAATGCGTGGTCTGTAGCGGACCGCGGCGGGACGGGCAGTTCACCTACGCGCTGGTGAGTGAGCGGTCGCCAACCCGGCGCTCGTTGTCGCACGACGAGGCGCTCGAAGTGCTCACGCGCCGATTCTTCTCGAGCCACGGTCCGGCGACGGTGCGCGACTTCGTCTGGTGGTCGGGGCTCAGGGTGTCGGACGCGCGGCGGGGGCTCGACATGACCGGGGCCCGCAGCTTCACGCAGGATGGGCTGACCTACTGGATGGCCGGCGCACCGAACGAGCGGTCGAGGGCTGCCGATGGCGCCGTTTACCTGCTGCCGATCTACGACGAGTATCTGGTCGCGTATCGCGATCGTCTGGCCGTTCCGCACGGACCGGGAACGATCGCGCGGGCCGGCGCGAGCTTCGTCACGTTCCAGCACGCCGTCGTCAGTGCCGGCCAGGTCGTTGGAACGTGGCGCATCGACCGCAGCCGCGGCACACCGGTCGTCCGCGTCACGCCACTTCGCCGACTGACGCGGGACGAAAAGCGCGCGCTTGCGGGTGAAACGGACCGCTACGGCCGGTTCACCGGGACGTCCGTGCCGCTCTCGATCGGGTAGCCGGTCCGGCGATTCTCTCTGAACGGACGGCCGCGACTCACCAGGCGTGTCGGCGCCGGGCTCCACAACGATGCGAACAGGACGCCGGCGCCGATCGCCGCCGCCGCCGTGATCGCGGGATGCATCGCCGCGCGCGTATACATGCTCTTCCGCACCATTCCCGGATAGTCGCCTCGCTCGCGCAGGCCTCCGCCCGCCTGGTGCAGGGCCTCGCGGCCGTGGCGCGGGCGCCCGCTGTGCGTGCCCGGATAGATCGTGTTCTCCACGATCTTGTCGGCGACACGCGGCGCCATCTTCTCGAGCGTGGCCATGGCCTTCGCGCCGCCGCCAACGAACAGATCGCGAATCGGCGTCGTCGCGGCGTGAAGGATCGCCTCGGCGACTGACTCCGGATCGTACACGGGTGGCGCGTGCTGCGGCTGGTCCTCCAGGTAGTTGGCCGCGTGCTCCGTGTAAGGTGTATCGATCGGGCCCGGCTTGATCAGGGTGACCGAGACCGGCGCCTTTTCGTACTCCAGTTCCAACCGGATCGCGTCGGTCCAGCCTTTCACGGCCTGTTTCGACGCCGAGTAGATGGCCTGGAGCGGCACCGCCACTTCCGATGTTTCGCTCCCGACGTTGATCAGCGCTCCACCGTGCTCGCGAAGGTGGCGCAGGGCGACGCGCGATCCGTGCACGACGCCCCAGAAGTTCGTATCGAACACCCGCCGCATGTCCTCGACGGATACGTCAGCCGCCCGTCCATACACGGACGCGCCGGCGTTGTTCACCCACGTGTCGAACCCGTCGAACTCGCGGAGCGCGGCCTCGGCGATTCGCTGCACGTCCCCTTCATTGGCCACGTCGGCGGCAACCGCCACGGCCTTGCCGACGCCCTCGCGATTGATCTCTCC
>DASURJ010000153.1:0-6380 GCA_036280115.1 Gemmatimonadaceae bacterium | reverse complement strand
GGCTGCCGAGAGGATGACGAGCAGAATGCCGGTCGCGGTCATCCATCAACCTAACGGGACGAGCCATCCGACCAAAGAACCTGGAACTACGCAGGTAGCTGTTAGCTGGCACTGGTTGCTGCGGGGTAACGGCCGCTCGGGACGCCACCGTCCCTGGGAGCCGTTCACCCCGCAGCAACCAGTTCCAGCTAACAGCGACCAGCGCTCGTCGCTGCGCTGGTTACTGCGCTGGTTGCTGCGCTGGTTGCTGCGCTGGTTGCTGCGCTGGTTGCTCTAGTCCTAGAGGGCGACCTGCTGCGTAGTCTGTAGCGTCATCCTCGACCCGGCAGGAAGAACTGCTTCGACGTCGCCGCCGCCGAGGGAAATGACCGTACCCGCCGCAGCACCGATGGCCGCGCCACCGAGGATCTTCGACAGGTCACCACCGCTGATCACCGCGCCGAGCACCGCGCCGGCCGCCGCGCCGATACCCGCTTTCTTCAGGGTCTCATCGCGCGTCTCTTCCTTTACCGTCTGGAGATTCGTCGCCGTGATGTTGGCCTCGAACGGGCGTTCCACGCCGTTCACGTTGATGCGCTCGAAGTCCAGCCGGATCGCCGCCTTCTGGCCGACGTTGTCGGAGTCCTGGAGCCCCGTCACCTTCCCGTACACCTTCGTGCCGGCGGGCACGACCGTCTGACCGTTCGACGCCACGATCGCGTCGACAACTGTCGCGCTGAACGTGTCGCCAACCTTGCTCTGCTTCGTCCCGACGGCCTGGTCCAGCGACACCGTCACGACCGCGCCCGTGGGCAGGCTGTTCGCGTTGACCGCGGTCGCCGGAACGACCTCACCGGTCGATTCGACCGTAGTGGACCGCGCGCACGCGCTGCCGACCGCGAGGGCCGTGAGCGCAAACATCGTGGGGATTGTCCTTCGCATTGTCTTGCCTCCGTGAGTCGATTTCTCCGTTTACGGAGGCTCAGGAAAAGCAAAGGGCACGCCGCGCGGCATGCCCGAGGTCGATTCCGGACTTTCTTCAATTTGACGGATTGTTCCCCGCACGGTCGTGTCCGCTATCTCTTGACAGGCGCCGTCCTCCAGAACGCGATCCCACTCGCCTGCTGGCCGACGTCCACCGTGGCCACCTTCGCGCGCGCCGAGAGATCGAAGACGTCCACCTTCCCCGGCTGAGCCCCCTTCCCCTCCACGCTCACGAATGCATAACGAGAGTCCGGGCTGACCGTCACGCCGTGCGCGAGCGTGATGCTCGTCCTGTCCTGCATCACCGATTTGCCCGTGACGAGGTCGAACACCTGCACGCCGTTCCCCGCCTTGAGCGTCGCCACGAGCAGCTTGCCGTCCGGCGTCACCGCGAGGTTGTACGGCGCGCGACCCGTGGGGAAACGACGCGACACCGACCACGTCCCGGCGTCGATCTCGAGAATCTCATCGCTCTTGTTGCAGGCCACGTAGACCTTGTTCCCCGTCGCCGACGGCTGCGCCCACGTCGGCGAGCACGTGGCCGGCGGCATCTCGTGCTTGTGCGGTGAGCCGCCCGTGGAGTCCTCCGGCAGCATCTCCTTCATCATCGCCTCGTACTCACCGGGCGGAATGGGCCGCTCGTTCCCCTTCGCCACGCTGAAGCGACGCGCAACCTTGAACGTCCGCGTGTCCACCTCCACGAGTTGATCATCCATCATGCACGTCGAGTACTGTCGCATGCCGTCGGCGCTGACCCTGCTCCCGTGGGGCATCGTACAGGTCGTGGGCCGCGCCACCTCGGTGTTCGTCGGCGTGTAGATCACGCTCACGCTCGACGGCACCATCTCGCCGTGCAGGTTGAAGTTCACGGCGAATGCGTAGAGCCCGTCGGGGGTGACGTCGATGGACGCGGGGAAGTTGCCAAGGAAGATCGGCTCACCTACGAGCGTGTCGGGACCGAGCTCGTACTTCCAGTACTTCCCATCGGGCGTGCCGTGGCCCGTCGTCATGTGCAGGTACTTCCCGTCCGCGGAGATCTGCAGCCCGTGCGGCCCTTCGTTCTCCGCGGGCAGCTCACCCGCGCCGAGCGTGCGCTCGACGACCGCGCCCACCGGGCCGAACCGGATGCGATGAATGAGGTCGGCCGATTCGGCACCGACGTACACCCAGTAGTTCGCGGTCGGCTTCGGCGGCGTTTTCGTGGCCGATCGCGCGGTCGTCGCGCGCGGGGTCGTCGTTCTCGGGGTGCTCGTAGCAGGCCGCGACACACCACTCGCCTGTGCGTACGCGTCGGATGTCAGGGACGAGACGACGACCATCGCCGCCGCCACGACGAAGCTCGACACCCGGGGCGGGTTTACCCATACCGTTACGCGTCGCATCATACTCCCGTTCGAAACACGTCCAGGACCCGGAACCTTCTCATGAACGTATCGTCCGTCGCGTCGCGCGTCACGAGCGCAGCGAAGACCTCGCTCGTCGTGGTATCGGTTGTCGCCGTCCCCGCCGTGTTCGCCCAGGCCAGCCCCGAAGAGCTCGCGGCGAACGGGCTCAAGGTCGCTCGCCTCGTCCCATCGGCAACATCGCTGTCGGTCGAAGCGGGCAAGACGGTTCCGCTCACGATCCAGGCGCTCGACTCCGCGGGCAAGCCGATCGACGTCCTGATGTTCAAGTCGGGACCGCGCGGGGCGCTCAGCGTGACCGACACCGCCGTCACGGGGCTCAAGGCCGGCAGCTACAACGTCGTCGCCACCGTGTTCACGGGGCGCAGCGCCGCCACTGGGCCCGCGCCACTCTCGGTCACGATTCCGGTGAAGGTCACGTGGCCGGCACTGTCGCGCGTGGAGATTACGCCGGAGCCCGGGAAACTGTTCGCCGGCGTCACGCTCGCGCACTCGGCCAGGGCGACGCACGCCGACGGCTCGATTCGGCCGCAACCGACCGTGCGATGGACGAGCTCCAACACCGACATCGCGACGGTCGATCGGTTCGGCAACGTCACCGCGCTCAGGCCCGGCACCGCCGTTATTTCCGCGACTGTCGATGGCGTGAAGGGCGACCTCCGCTACACCATCGGGCCGAGCCCCGTGGCGGCACTCGAGGTCCAGGTCAGTCAGACGGACGTGCGCACGGGTGACGTCGTGCACGTGAAGGCGGTTGCGAAGGACCGCGCCGGCGCCGAGCTCCGGGACGCGCCGATCACGTGGACGTTCACCTACACGCCTGACGACTCCATCAGGGGCCAGGGCGCCGCGGGGGACATTCGCGACGGGATGTTCGTGGCCGAATTCGCGGGCGTGTACAACGTGATGGCCGTGAGCGGTCAGGCGACGGCGCGCAAATCCATCGACGTCAGGCCCCGCGAGGTCATGAAGAGCGTGAAGGTCCTGGGCCGCGGCACGGTCACGAACGTGAACACGTCGGATTTCTGGCCGTTCACGGGAAAGGACGGGCGCGATTACGCGCTCGTCGGCACCTGGGGCGGTGACGGATGGACGTACGTCTTCGACATCACCGACCAGACGAACATCAGGAAGACCGACTCGATCCAGGTGGACGCGCGCGTCGTGAACGACGTGACGGTGTCGCCCGACGCGCGGTACGGCGTGATCACGCGCGAGGGGGCGTCGAACCGCGTGAACGGCGTCGTGATCCTCGACCTGTCGACCCCCGCGCACCCCACGATCGCGTCGCGCTTCGACCAGCAGCTCACCGGGGGCGTGCACAACGCGTTCGCGACGAACGACTACCTCTACGCGATCTCGGGCGGCGACAAGTACGTCATCATCGACGTCCGCGACCTCACGCAACCGAAGTACGCGGGTGAGTACAACCATCCGAACTCGCGCATTCACGACGTGTGGGTGAACGACGGCATCGCGTACTCGTCGGAGTGGGGGACAGGTGTCGTCGCGGTGGACGTCGGCAACGGCACGTACGGCGGCACGCCGCAGAAGCCCGTGCTGATCGGGACGTTCCCGACGACGAGCGGCGCGAGCCACGAGATCTTCCCGTACTTCCAGAAGTCCACGGGCAAGGTCTACCTCTTCCTGGGCGATGAGGTGATGAGCCGGAAGGGGAAGGTGTGGGAGGGAACGGATTACATGGCCACGTTAGGCCAGGCCGGCGGTGTCCCGCAGACGTCGGGCGGCTACACGGCCATCGTGGACTTCACGGACCCGAAGCACCCGAAGCAGATCGCGCGCTACGAGCAGCCGGAGTTCGGCTCGCACGACATCATCGTGCAGGACGACGTGCTGTATCAGGCGTATTACGACGGCGGCTTGCGGGTCGTGGACGTCTCGGGTGAGTTGATGGGTAACCTCGCGCGACAGCAGCGTGAGATCGCGGTGTGGAAGCCTTACGACCCGCAGGGGCGCACGGCGAACGCGCCGTTCGTGATGAACGCCATGCCGTGGAAGGGCAACGTGCTGTTCACGGACTTCAACACCGGCCTGTGGGCGGTGAAGCTCGAGCCGCGCAATCCGGTCGTCCCGTAACCGCATTGGGATCGTTCTCCCTCGTTCGGTTTCACGCGTCGGCCGGAGCCCGCGTTGCTTCGCGCAACGCGATCGGCACGATCTGCCTCATCATCATCGTGCTCGGCTCCGCGCCCGATCCGCTGATCCTGCTTCGCCGGCTGGCGCTTGGTGTCGCCGCCGACGGTGCGGGCAGCGGCCCGCTCATCGGGCTCACCGCGATCGCCTACGGGATCGCGCGTGAGGCGGTTCCCCGCCTAACGCTCGGGCTCGGCGGGTGGACGCGGTCGCTGCCGGCCACCGGGATGCAGCATCGCCGCGGCGTCATGTTCGGGCTGCCCATGGTTCAGACGCCGCTTGCAGCGGCCGTGGTACTCGCGGTCGCGCTCACGCTCATCGTCTACGACGCCGCGCCCTCGTGGCCAAAGTTGCTCGGTGCTCCGCTGGCACTCTGCGCTGCGGGCGCAGCCGCCGTGCCCGCGCGACGGTGGCTCGTCGCCACGCCCGCGTTCGCGATCTCGGCGCTCTTAGCCGCGATGGGCCGCTGGACGACGCTGGCCGCGGCGCTCGCACTTTTCGTCGTCGCCGACGTGTTTGCGGGGCCTATCCGATTCCCGGATCGTCGGGCCGCCGTTCCATCACCCACGGTGGCGGGGTCTCTGCGGGTCTTCCGGTTCACGTGGCGCGCCATTGGCTGGCGTGTGCTCGCGCCGCTGCCGCTCCCGTTCTTCGCGCTGGCGGCAGCGTGGTTCTACACGCGGAACAACGAGCTTGGCCCGGCTGACGTCGGCTTCGTGACCCGACTCTGGAGCGTGATTGCCATCGCGCTCTATGTCGGCGCCCTCGGCGACATCATCGCCACCCGAAGACCCGCCTGGCCGTGGCTCCGGTCGCTGCCGTGGTCGAGTACCGCCCGCGCGACTGATGACACGCTCGCACTCGCGATTCCTGCGCTCGCTGTCGCTTTCGCCACCGCGCTCGTCGACGTCCGCTCAACTCTCGGTGCGCTCGTGACACTGCCGCCACTCGCGGCACTCGCCGCGGCCGCACTGCCCGGGGCACGCCGGCGCCTCACGCGGGTCAGTGGACTTCTCATCGTCGTCGGCGTCTTACTCGGGACGGCGAGCGCCTACGTACCCTGGGTGCCTCCGCTTGCCCTGGTCTTGACACCACTCGTGATCCGCGCCGCCGCAGCGCGTGGACGTCGGGAAGTGGTCACCGGATGGAAGGAGCTCTACCACGACGCCGCCGGCGACTCGCTCGCCTGGAGCACCCGATGATCTCGCTGCGAAACGTCCGCTTTGGCTATGCCGCCGGTGCGACCTCGCTGGCCTGCGAAGCGCTGGACATCCCGGCGGGGGTGACACTGCTCCTCGGGCCGAACGGTGCCGGGAAGAGCACGCTGCTCAAGGTCATGGCGGGGGTGGAACAGCCGATGTCCGGTACGGTCACGATCGACGGTCACGACCTCTGGCGCGACGAGGTCACCGCACGCTTGGCCCTCGCTTATGTGCCGGAGCACCCGGACCTGATCCCGTACGCGACAGTCGGCGAGGTCCTCGGGCTGGTATGTCGGCTGCGAGGTCGCCCTGTCGATGACGGCATGCACGCCCTCGACATGGTCGGCCTCGAGGGGCTCGGTGACCGGTCCGTGCGCGAGTTGTCCATGGGCCAGCGCCGCCGCGCCGTACTCGCGGCGGCGTTCGTCGGTGAACCGACGACCCTGCTGCTCGATGAGCCGCTCGAGTCGATGGACCGCGCAATGCGCACCTGGCTCACGACGTGGATCTCGGGGGCGAGCGAGCGAGGGGCGACCGTTGTCGTCGCGACGCACGACATCGAGCCATTCGTGGGCCTGGCCAGACGCGCGGTCGTCGTCACTCGCGGGACGCCTCAGCTCGTCGATCCTCTCCCGACCGACACCTCGGCGCGCGCGCG
>DASURJ010000152.1:0-3426 GCA_036280115.1 Gemmatimonadaceae bacterium | reverse complement strand
CGCGCCATGAAGTCGGGCGACGGCTGGACGTCGGGAAGATTCCGCACGAGCAGCAGGCTGCGACGCACGGCGGTGTCGTGGCGCGCGCAGCCGCCGCAGACGCGCACGTGCCGGTGCATCGCGTCCATTTCGACCATCGGAAGCGTGTCGTCCACGTATGCGACGTGCTTGCTGCGAAACTCCCGGCAATCCATGCGGCTGACCCGTTCTCGGGGAAATCTGGTCCGAAGGACGATACCCGGTGATTCGGGTGCAGTTCCAGAATACGCAGAGCGTTGCAGTGACGAGAAGGGCCCGGGCGCGGGTCAGGACGGTAGTCGCCGCTATCATCGGTGGGCGGCGGCCGGAACGCGGAAACTTCGTGCAACTTCGAGCGAGGGTTGGACGCAGAAGAAATGACGAAGCGACCGAAGCAGTAGTGGGCGGTGGAGGTGGGCTTTGGACTTTGGACTTTGGGCGCGGAGAAACAAAAGAGGCGCCGCGGGTTCCTCCGCGGCGCCTCCACAGCCTCCCGAGAATCGAGCGGATCAGTCGAGCCAGGGCTCGATGATCGACGCGAACGCGTTCCTTGCCCGGTTCAGCCTCGACTTCACCGTCCCCAGATTGCAGTCGGTGATCTCGGCGATCTCCTCGTACGACTTGCCCTCGAGTTCACGAAGCACGAACACCTGTCGATGATGCTCGGGCAGCTTCGCGACCGTCTCCTCGACCAGCTCGCGCAGATGCCGCTTCCGGTAGAGATCGTCCGGCCGCGCCGTCGTGTCTTCGAACTGCAGCGGACGCTCTTCGTCCTCCCAGCTGTTCTTCATCGTCTGGAAGAGCACGAGCGGGTTCCGCGAACGGTTCCTCAGCTCGTTCTTCGCCAGGTTGGACGCGATCGTGTACACCCACGTCGAGAACTTCTTCGAGCGATCGAAGCGATGGATGTGGCGGTATACCCGGATGAAGACCTCCTGCACCAGGTCCTCGGCCTTCTCCCGGTCGCCGATCGTCCGGTAGATGAAGTTCAACAGACGGGTCTGGTAGCGCTCCACGAGCTCCTGGAACGCCCGCTCCTCCCCGCTGAGGAACGCCGCGACCACGGCCCCGTCATCCTGCGCGCGGAGCGTTTCGCGTACTGAAGCGCCTATCGGCGCGCGTTTCGTAGCGACCTCAGCCATCGTGGCATTCCCCCTCGAATGCGGCGCGAAATCGTGCTGGCGGAACGGGATCCACCGATCCCCTTCGACCCCGGTCTGCCGCTCGCTCTTGCGGTTGGAACAAAAGCAGGCGGTATGCCCTATTAGACGCGGGGCGGTATGACCCGTTAAGGCCCACCCTTCCAAGCACTTACGCGAACGCTACCGACCTCGGCCGCCAATCCGCTGTCCCCCCGGGGTGACACTGCCGATGGAAATCGTGGGACTCGTGTCTCCATTCTGACACACCCGGCGACCTGACGGTTGACTCAGCGGCCGGCGCGGAACCCGGCGGCAAAGAGAATCGAGAGCGCGGTCTTCGCGTCCTTTATCTCCCCCCTCTGAATCAACCCGAGGGCGGCCGAGAGGGTCACCCCCTCGACTGTTATGAATTCGTCAGGCTCGTGGTCGGTCTCGCCCCGCTCGAGACCCTCGGCCATGAACACGTGGATCTTCTCGTCCGTGAATCCGGGCGTCGTGTACATCGTGTACAGGTGCTCGATGTGGCTGGCGCGGCATCCGGTCTCCTCGAGCAGCTCTCGTCGCGCGCAGTCCAGCGGATCCTCACCGGGGTCCAGGCGTCCGGCCGGGACCTCGTACAGCACCTCCTCCGCCGCGTAGCGGAACTGGCGCAGCAGGAGGATCTCCGGATCGGGACCGTTCGGGTCGCCGAGGAAGGGAACGATGGCGCTCGCGCCGGGATGCCGGATCATCTCCAGCTCGCCCGTCGAGCCGTTGGGGAACCGGACGGTATCGAGGTCGAGGTTGATGACGCGGCCGGTGTATACACGCCGGCTGCCGATCCTGTATTTGCTCACGAGGTCCTCGGGTGGCGGGGGCCCGCGCGTGACTCAGCGCGCGACTCGGCCGAGCGTGTCGTAGACGGTCAGGTCGCCGAATGCGAGCGCCTCGAGCGGCGTCCGCACCGTCGCCGGATCGCCGACGACCACCATCTGCAGCGCATCGGCACGCAGGTGGGTGCGGGCGGCGCGCAACACATCGTCGGCCCTGACGGCCCGTACGCGCTCGCGATACCGGTCGTAGAAGTCGTCAGGCATCGCGTAGATCACGAGGTTCGCCAGCGCCGCCGCGATCGCCGCCGTGCTCTCGTACCGGATCGGGAACACCCCGTCGAGATAGCTCGTCGCCAGCGACAGCTCGTCGGCGGTGATCGGCTCCTGCCGGATGCGCTCGATCTCGTGCAGAACCTCGCGCGCCGCCGCATCGGTGACGTCGCTGCGGACCGCGGTGGACACCGCGAACGGCCCCGCCTGACGCCGCCAGTCGAACGACGAGAATGCGCCGTACGTGTAGCCGTGCGCCTCGCGCAGGTTGAGGTTGATGCGCGACGAGAAGAGCCCCCCGAGCACCGCGTTCAGGATCACGGTCGGGAAATAGTCGGGGTGGTTCCGCGGCAGTCCCACGTGCCCGACCCGCAGCTCCGACTGCGGCGCATCGGGCTTCGCGACCACGTGAATTGCACGCGTCGTCCGCGCCGGCGCATCCGACGTCGTGACCACGCCCGGCGAGCCGCCGGTCCAGTCGTCCAGGTACTCGCGCGCGAGCGACTCCGCGCGCTCCATCGTGATGTCGCCGACCAGCACCAGCGTCAGGGCGCCGGGCTGGTATCGCGAGCGGTAGAACCGCAGGACGTCGTCGCGCGTGATCGACGCGACCGCCTCCTCGTCGCCCCCGTCCGGGCGCGCGTAGCGCGAGCCGGACTCGTAGAGGAAGCGCGCGAACAGCTCGTCGGCCAGTCCCCGCGGCTCGGCCCGGAGCTGCAGCAGCTCCGCCTGGCGCTCCGCCTTGAGCCGCTCCACTTCCCGCTCGCGAAACGCCGGCTCGCGTAGCACTTCGGCGAGAATGCCGAACGCGGCGGAGAAGTTCTGCGCCATGGCCGTCATGCTCACGGCGCCGATGTCCCAGTCGGCGTGCGACTCCACCGACGCACCCAGGCGCTCGAAACGCTCCGTGAGCGTCGCGCCGTCGCAGCGTTCCGTCCCCTCGAGTAGCAGCTTGGCGGTGAGTTGCGCGACGCCTTCGCGCCCCGAGGGATCACAGACGGCGCCCGCCTCCACGAGCGCGATTGCCGTCACCAGCGGAAGCTTCGTCACCGGCGCGACGAGCAGACGGATGCCGTTGCCCAGTTGCCGCCGCTCGAAGCGCGGAAAGTGGTACGGACGTGTCGCCCCTGGAACGGGGCGCCGCGGAGCAGCGGCCGGTGCCGTCATCGGCCCGCCTCGCTGGC
>DASURJ010000151.1:0-2399 GCA_036280115.1 Gemmatimonadaceae bacterium | reverse complement strand
GCTTCTCGATGATTCGAGGTGTCGTATGCGGCGTTGCGGCGACTGTCATACGTCCTCCCTGTGCCTCCGCGACGAGTGCGCGGGCCATACGCGAACTTACTGCGACGGCCGTCATCGGGTCGTCGGGCGCTTCCGCGCGGTCGGTCCGGGATGTCCCTACAGACGCCGTCGCGGCGGGCGTTAGTCTGTGACCCATGCACACACGATTCATTGATAGAACAGAGGCGGGGCGGGCGCTCGCCGAACAGCTGGGACATCTCACCGGCCAGGATTGCATCGTACTCGCGCTCCCCCGGGGCGGGTTGCCGGTGGCGTACGAGGTCGCGCGCGCCCTTCGCGCGCCGCTCGACGTGCTCAACGTGCGAAAGCTCGGTGTGCCCTCGCAGCCGGAGCTGGCCATGGGCGCGGTCGCCACGGGTGGCGTGCGAGTGTTGAACGACGACGTGATCCGCGAAGCCGGGGTGAGCTCCGCGGAGATCGAGCAGGCGACGGAGACACAGCGGAAGGAGGTCGATCGGCGCGAGCGGCTTTATCGCGGTGGGCGACCAGCGCCAAGGCTGAAGGGACGAACGGTGATCATCGTCGATGACGGTATCGCGACTGGGGCAACGGTGCGCGCCGCGATCGCCGTCGTTCGTGCGCAGAACCCGCGCGTCCTCGTGCTCGCCACGCCGGTCGCCGCGGCGTCGACCGTGCGAGCGCTCTCCAACGAGGTGGACGAAGTCGTATGCGTGCTCGCCCCGACCGCGCTGTACGCGATCGGCCTGTGGTACGACACCTTCCCTCAGCTCACGGACGCTGACGTCCAGGAGGCGCTTTCGCGCCCGACCGCGGAAACCGTCACTCCGGGCGCAGAAGCCGGGGCGGCGTCGGGCATGGCCGAACCGCCCCGCTCGACATCTGATTCGAGGGCGAGCTCGTCGGCATCGAACTCAGCGAGCCAGATGGTCTCTCCTTACCCGGTCACGCATTCGAGCAAATAGCGCAGCGTCATCGGGCGTCAGGTCGAGATGGTCAGCTCGTCTCTGACCGACGTGACGCCGGGAGCGGACCAGGCCGCTCGCTCCGCATCCGCCCGTGCCGCCCACGACCGCACGCGTCCCGTCAGCCTGACGGTGCCGTCTGTTGCGTCGACGTGGATGTGCGCGGCGTCCGCCTCGGCGGTACGCTTCAACGCGTTCTCGATCCGACTCTTGACCTCCGGAACCCACGGGCGTTTGGAGATCTTGATGTTGTTCGAGACCCACTTCACCCCGGTCAGATAGCGGACCGCGCGTTCGGCCGCCGCTCGCTGGTAATCCCACTCGACCTCACCATCCAGCCACACCCAGCCATCATCCACGCGCGCGGTGATCTTGTCGTCAGGCACCTCGATGTCCCAGCGAAGCGCGTCGGCCACCGCGTGCGCGATGTCCGTGTCACTGCGCTTGAACGAGAAGGGCACGTGGACGGTCAGCTCGTCCGCCACCGCATGGACACCGCCGACGCGCTCCGCCGCCCTCATGGCGGCGAATTTCTGTGCGACGCTGTCCACCTGTCCACTCAACGTCACTACGCCGTTCTTGCATGCGACGCCGATCTCGCCGCGACCCACGCTCGGATCCCACACGAGCTCCTCTTCGACGTCGCTCCGAAGTTGCGCATCGCTCTTCATCATGGCTTCCCCTCCTGTGATTTCACCGCTCGTTCGCTGACTCGATAGGCAAGCCGGCGTGCGTACCGACGCGCACGTCGATGGTCAAGCGCTCGGCTGCGTCGACGAGCTCCGTGCCCATCTCCTCGCAGAGCCGGATGAGCCGGCTCGCGATCCAGGCTCGATTCTCTCCGGTCGCGAGATTCACCTGCATATGCCCGATGGCTACCGGCACGAGCTGAATGCGCTCGATACGCGATCCCACCACGTCGAGCAGGAACAGCGCCGACAGATCGTGGCGCACCCGGCGATCCACGGCATAGTCGTCCACGAAGTCGCCGGTGTCGTAGAGAATCGGCCGACCGTGATACAGCTCGATCCCCTGCACCAGGTGCGCGCTATGTCCCCAGAACACGTCGGCGCCGGCCTCGATCACGCGGCGCGCGAACTCGCGAAACTCAGGCGTGGGGTGCGCGCGCATGTTGGGTCCCCAGTGGATCGAGAAAATGACCACATCCGCGAGCGCCTGTGCGTCGGCGATCGCCGCGGTAATGAGGGCAAACGGCTCGGTATCGACCGACACCGGCGTAAAATTCAACCCTGGCGCATCGGCAGTCGCCGCCCACGATGCCGGGTAGTCGGCAAAGGCGACGACCGCGATGCGCACGCCGTTCGGCGTGGTTAGCAGGGCCGGTGCGCGCGCGGCCTGCAGATCACGGCCGGCCCCCGCGTGCGCGATGCCCGCGCGGTTGAGCGCCTCGATCGT
>DASURJ010000150.1:0-4593 GCA_036280115.1 Gemmatimonadaceae bacterium | reverse complement strand
TCTCGCCGAACACGATCTCGAGAGACTCGTCCTCGCGTGCCGTGATGACCTCGTCCACCCACGCGACGACGACCACGCGAACGCCATCGAGCTTAACGGACGAGCTTCGGAGGAGCGACACGGTGGCCGAGGGCGTGGCTGCCAGCGCCGGCACGACCCGTGAGCCGACGAGGCGCGCCCCGCGGGCGGCCGAGGTGATCGGCACAATCGGCGCCGGAGAGCGATCGCTGATGGCGCGCGCGACTTCGGCGATGGCCAGCGCCGTATCGGCGTCCGGAGTGAGGATCAGGAGCTGTGTGGACTCGGCGTCAGATGCGACGCGCTCGAGGGCCGGGCCCAGGAAGCGCGCAATGACATGCGGGGCGTGGGGCAGCACGTGCACGGCATGCTGTGCCGTACGTGCGACTCCTGAACCTTCTCGTTCTGACACCGAAGCTCCTTGCGGTCGGGGCCGCGAGCGCGGCGCGTAGGACTTGCGAGAGAACCCGAAGTATAGCCAGTCGCTCGTGCTCTGGTCAGCGGAGCAAGCGCTTCACTATCTTTGCCGCGCCGAGCCTACACGGGGCGGCTGCGTTTCGCGGCGTCGGGATGCAATGGATCGAGTGTGCGACCGGCGCGGCCGACGTGCACATTGACACTCCCCTGGCGGAGGATCGCTGTGAGCATCGCAGTTCGCGTTGAGCCGGCTCCAGGCACGCCGAGCGAAGTGGAATATCGGTGGGATACCGACACCGACATTCTGACCGCGAACCTTCGCGCGCGTGCGGTGAGCGAGGGCGTGTCAGGCTCCGTGGAGATCGAGGGCACCGACGGCTCCTGGCTCATTCTCGACCTCAATGGCGGATCGATCCATGGAGTGGAGGTCGCCGTGTGGCCCGAGGTACGAAAACGCGCGTCGCTCGCGCCGCCCCCGGAGGTTACCGATGGCCGCGTGATGGTCAGCGACGCGGGTGGGAACGGCATTGCGTCCATCGAGACGAGCACTGCCCTTGCTGCCGAGGCGGATGACGCCGAGCGGACGATCCACTTTCGACTCGGCCCGTCGCGGCAGACACGCACCGTGCGCATCGCGCGCGAGATTCTCATCGACGTGGACGGCAAGGACCGCATTGCCGGCGTCTGGCTGCTCGGTGTTCCCCCATTCCCCGAAGAGCAGTGATCACGACGATCGTGCTGATCAAGGCGGACCCGAAGCGGATTCCCGAAGCGGCCATGAAGCTGGCGGGCATCGACGGCGTGCAGGAGGTCTATTCCGTGTCGGGAGAGTGGGACCTCGTCGCCATCGTGAAGGTGGCCGAGTACGAGCAGATCGCCCAGGTGGTGACCGAGCGCTTCCCCGAGGTCTCGGCCATCGAGCGCACGCAGACGCTCACGGCGTTCCGCGCGTACTCGAAGAAGGACCTCGAGCAGGCGTGGGACATCGGCGTCGAGTAGCGCCGGCTACCCGTTAGGCGCGTCACGACCCGGCGGCCCTGGTGGACAACGTCTCCCAGTACATCGTCTCGCTGTTCGCGGCCGAGGACCGACTGCTCGCGGCGCTTCGTGAGGAAGCCGACCGGACGGGCATGCCGCCGGCAGCGGTGTCGGCCGATACGGGGCGTCTGCTCCAGGTCCTCATCCGCACTCTCGGGGCGCGCCGTGTGCTCGAAGTGGGCACGTTGGGCGGCTACGCCGCGATCTGGATGGGCCGTGCGCTGCCGCCGGACGGGACGCTCCTCACCATCGAGCGCGAGGACGCGTACGTCGCGTTCGCGGAGCGCTACATCGAGCAGGCGGGTCTCGCCCGCGTCGTGTCGGTACGTCGCGGGAGGGCCGTGGACGTCCTGCCATCGCTCGACGGCGAGGAGTTTGACCTCATCTTCCTCGACGCCGACCGCGCCTCGTTGCCGACCTACCTGGACTGGGCGCTTCGCCTCGTGCGCCGCGGAGGCCTGATCGTCGCCGACAACACGCTCTGCGGCGGGCGAGTCATCGAGGGGCCAGCGGATGACGGCGACGTGCGCGCGGTGCGCGAGTTCAACCAGCGCGTCGCGTCCGATCCTCGCCTCACGTCGATCCTGATCCCGGCGTATGACGGCCTGGTGGTCGCGTTGGCAGAGGGGCGTTAGGCAACCAGATGCTGAGGCCGTGACCGGCCGACTTGCCAGGTCGAGGTCGGGGTACCGGAATCCAAGTAACCAGGAACCGGTCATCAGTGACCGGTTCTGCAGTTGGGCATTCCTTCGGTCGTGCTCGTTACCGCGAGGCCGTCAGGCCGGCATTCTTCGGTTTCGAGAGGCACCAGCTCGAGCGACCCCGGAACACCTCACGCCACTCTCCATTCTCGTAGCCGAGGATCGACAGGAACGTCTCGCCCGCGAAGTGCCACCCCTCGAGCATGATCTCGTCGACGCCGTCACCGTTCACGTCGAGGTGATCGATGTACCGGCGATACTCGGCCGCGGCCACCGGGCCGGACGCGACATGGCGGAACGTCGGCTCGTATCCCATCCCCGCATCATCGGCGATCGACAGCACGTGTGCGGTCGTCCCGTGACGGTCGCTTGCCTCGGGGTCGAGGAACTGCGCGATCAGCGTCGGGGCCTTCGTTGCGCCGGTGTTGAGCGCGACGGAGTGAAAGGCATTCGTTGAAAGCGCCGCGCTGTCGATGCCGCCAGCCGTTGCGACGTCCACCGCGATCCGCTCTGCGCGTTTCTCGAGCGCTTCCGTGAGCGTGACGGGCGTTTTCGCCGGCACCATGACGCCGGAGGTCGCCGCGAGTGCTTCGACCGTGTAGCTCAGGCGAACCGACGTCTCGAGCGACACGGCCGAGAGGGGTGTCAGGAGCTTGCAGCCAGGGAGCGAGTAGAGCGGTTGATCGCGCCGCTCCCACATTCCGCGGCGAACCCGTACCTCACCGATCGCCACGCCATCGCGGTAGAGCGGGTAGGTACGGTTCGACCGCGTGTACATCGCGTCGAACTCGCGCCATCCGCTCGCGGTCAGCTCGATGGGCTTCAGCGTTCCGTCGACGATCGCCGCGACCGGCACCATGCGCGCGTCGTCACGCTCGCCGAACAGCTGGAAGAGAATGTCCGGCTTGCGCGCGAGGTTGAGACGCGCGGACGGCGGCGGCCCCTCGGGTTCCGGCGGCTTCCCGAGCCCCAACAGCGCCTTCGTCTTGTCACACCCAGCAGCGACCACTAGGATGGTCGCGATGAGCGCAAATCGCTTCATTGTGCGCAACTTCGGCGAACGTCCGAGGAACCGTGCGGACGCCGTCGCGGAACCCCCGCGGGGACGCCTCACGTCTCGTGCAGTACTGCCAGTATCGACCGCCGAGCGTCGCGCATGACATACGGCGCACCGCCGGCACCTGCCGGCCTTCGCGAAGCGCTCCGTCTCTTCCAGCAGGAGACGACCGCGCTGCGCGATCCCGGACCCTCACTTGAGACGACCGCCACCCCGCCGGAGCCACCGCGAGTCGTCGAGTCCGATGTGATCGAGAGCACAACCGTCCGCGCGCACCGCATCGACGAGCCACCGGTCGTCGGATTCGCCGCATTCCTGGACGGGGTGCAGGAGAGCCGAATCATCCACTACGCCGACGGCGTCCCCCTCGTTTTCGGCCGTGCCTTGGCGGTAGTCCGGCAGCGCCTGTTGCGGCGCATGGCGACCTGGAAACGGCCGGTCGCCCGAAGCCGCCTCTACATTCCGCGTGCACTCGTTTCGCCGGCGGTCTGGGCGCGCGCGCTCGAGAGCAGCTTCGAGGTCGTGGACACCACCGAGCAGGCCGATGGCCGTATGGGCGCGCCAGCGTCGGCAAACGACGGGCACCCGTTCGCCGTCGCCCAGCGCGCGCTGGAGGCCGTCAAGCGTGATCGCGAGGCCACCGAGCGTCAACTCGCCGAGGACTGGTGCGCGACGCACTCGGAGCCCCTGTTCGTGGACGGAAGCATCGCAACGAGCGAGCGCGTCTCACGCTCTCCGCTGGCGATCGGCGTCATCAAGAGCCACCGAACGCTTTACGTGAGTGGCCCCGCCATGCGGGTCGTGCAAACGCTTCCGCCGCGACACAGGTCGAGTGTCCTTCGGGTGGAAGCGTTTCACCGAACATCGGTCGCGAGCTGGTATCTCCGTGTCCGCGACTGCGTCGGGCGAGACCCGATGTGGGGGTTGTTACGAGTGGAAACGGCGCTTCCCGATATCGCCGCGTCGCCACAGGCCATCGCGGCGCGCGCAAACCTCATCTCTCGGTGGATTCTCGCCGAATCGACCCCGCTCTCGTTGCCCGATGGCCGATGGGACAAGATGGTGTACGGGATCAGGGACTGCGAGGAGTTCTTGAAGGCCCTCGGCTAGCTCGCGACTCGACCGCCGGCGGATTGCCGAGCCGTCGCCACGCAAGGGGCGCGGTGCACGGGTCCGACGGCTAAGCTTCCACAGCCAGCGTCAGCCGCCGGATTCGTCGGCCCTTGCCCAAGCCGCCTGCAGTCGTGACCGACACGCTATCCTCAGAACCCCCGTCGCCGCTCGGTCGCGTCGTTGCGACGGAGCGCCGTCCCAATACGCCGCACGAGTTTCACTTCTGGACCGCGCTCGAATCGCCGGTCG
>DASURJ010000149.1:0-4947 GCA_036280115.1 Gemmatimonadaceae bacterium | reverse complement strand
CGACGACGCGTCGTTCAAGTCGCCGTAGTGCAGGCGAAGGCGGGCGCCCGGTTGGTGCCTATCCTCGTAGATGTGCTCAATGCGCGCGGTGCTGAACGAGCTCGTACGGCGGACGATCCCGTGTACCTCGTAGCCCTTGGCGAGCAGAAACTCCGCGAGGTACGACCCGTCCTGTCCGGTGACGCCCGTGATCAGTGCTTTCGGCATTAACTCGCGGCTGAGGAGCTCGATGACACCCGACGCTCGGACACGGCCTTCTCGACATCCGAAGCCCGGGCGCCAGTGCGCCGCTCCGTCCGTGGATCAGCTCCATTCCCCGGCGCACGCGCTTCGTGCCGCTCGAACCATTTGATCGTGCGACGAAGACCTTCCTCGAACGGCGTTGACGCACGGAAGCCGAACGCCTTCTCCGCCCTGGACACGTCCAGCGAACGGCGAGGCTGTCCGTCGGGGAAAGCGGCGTTAAATCTGAGCGTGCCCTCGTAGCCCGACAAGCGCGCAATGAGGCGCGCGAGGTCCGCGATCGTAATCTCAGCGCCCGCGCCGATGTTCACCGGATCCGGAGCATCGTATCGCTCGGCGGCCATCACGACCGCGCGCGCGCAGTCCTCGACGTACAGGAATTCACGCGATGCCTTCCCCGTCCCCCAGACTTCTACCGTTGGCGCGTTCGCCCGACGCGCGTCGACCATCTTGCGAATCAGCGCCGGGATGACGTGCGACCGCGCGGGGTCGAAGGTGTCGCCTGGGCCGTACAGGTTCACGGGAATCAGGAAAATTCCGTTCAACCCGTACTGCTGGCGATACGCCTGCAACTGAACGAGCAGCGCTTTCTTCGCGATGCCGTACGGCGCGTTCGTGTCCTCGGGGTAGCCGTCCCACAAGTTCTCCTCGTGAAAGGGGACGGGCGTGTGCTTCGGGTACGCGCACACGGTACCCGCAACCACGATCTTCGCGACGCCATGGGTGCGCGCCGCTTCGATCAGCCGCACGCCCATCATCACGTTCTCGTAGAAGAAGCGACCGGGCTCGCGCTGGTTCGCGCCGATACCTCCAACCGTCGCGGCCAGGTGCACGATCATCTGCGGGCGAACGGCAGCGAGCGTGCGATCGATCGCTCGGGCATCGAGAAGGTCGCACTGGTCGCGCGTGGGTGCCGATACATCGGCACCACGTTCGCGCAACCGCTCCACGACGTAGCCGCCGAGGAAGCCTGTCCCCCCGGTGACCAGTACGCGGCGTCGCGTCCAGAATGTCGGTGAGGAGGTCATTACAGAGGAGGTGGTGAAGCGTGTCAATGCGCCGCAGCTGGTGGGTCGCTCGCGCGCTCGCGGGCTTCGGCCGCCGGCGAACGACGCGGGCGACCGGGAGCGAACACTGCGTGAGGCGTCTCGCGCCCCCACGCCGAGCGAACGATGCCCTCGAAGCTCGTGCAGCTCAGGCGATGCTCATACCGCTCGAGAAAGGCGCACCGGCCTCGCGCGCCGAGCTCCTCGCACGCCGACGGGACTTCGGCCCACCCACGGAGCACGCTGGCGATGCGCCTGCCGGCCGCGGCATCGCCGTCATCGGCGGGGTCGATGACGACGCCACATCGCGCGTCGCGAATTGCGTCCGCAGTCTCGCACCGTTTGGGACCGACATACAGGATCGGCCGCGCCGACGCCATGGCGCCATAGAGCTTGCTCGGGACGGACACGCCGACGAACGGCTGGCGCAGCGAGATGAGATGGACGTGCGCGACCGCGAGCGAGTAGCGCAGCAACTCGCGCGGGAAATAGTCCTGATAGGTCAGGTTCGGCAACCGCTCTCGATGCGCGAATTCTTCCACCTCGCGACGCCGCGGCCCGCCACCGACGAAGAGAAAATAGATGCGCGGGTCGTCGCGCAGCTCCCGGACCGCCTCGAGGATAGCGCCGAAATCGTGCACGATACCGGCGTTTCCCGAGTACATCACAATGAAGCGATCGTCGAGGCCGAGGCGCTGGGTCAGCGGGTTGGTGCCTCGCCACGGAGCGATGTCTCCGCGGCCGCCCCAGATGTTGACCGTGTGCGACCGCGTCTCGCTCACACCTCGGCGGGCGATGCGATGCCGCATGTACGCCCCGAGATCCACGACGAAGTCCGCGTTGCGGTACGCGGTGCCATCGAGCCAGGCGAGCAGCCGCGCAAGCACCGAACGCTCCCGCAACATCCCTGCGGCGATCTCCGCTTCGGGATGCAGGTCCATGGACCAGATGCCGTATCGCTGTCCGCGGAGCGTGCGCGCAATGCGTCCGGCGACGGCAACGAGCGGGGGCGTCGTGAGGAATACCACGCCGTCGTACCGCCGGCCGGCGAGCAGCTTCAGGAGCACGACGACGTAGAACGACGCGTAGTCGATGAGGCGCCCGATGTGCGAGCGGCGCCCGAACCGCGTGGTCGCGACGCGATGAACCTTCACGCCCTGCACCACTTCGCGAGCGGGCGCGGCCATCGAGCCGTCGTCGTACCGCGTTTTCCCGGCAAGGACTTCCACGTCATACCCGACCTGCGCGAGGTACTCGGCAAGGTCGGCAAGACACTGCCCCGTCGCGGCGACGTCCGGGGTGTAGTGCTGATTGACGAACAGGAGCGACGGAGTCGCCGGACGGTCCATCACCGGGTCTGCTGACAGATCATGCCGACGACGGTGCACGTCCTGCGCCAGCCGGCTGGCCGAGGCGCCCGGTTACGCCGACGCGCTCAGCGGGGCGCGCCGCTCGGCCGGCTGGCGCCGGATGACCGTGCGATGGAGCACGATGGCGTCCATTCGGGTGCGCAGGAAGCAGTCGAGGGCCTGGGCCGGCGTATCGACGATCGGCTCGTTCTCGTTGAAGCTGGTGTTCAGCACCACGGGAACGCCCGTCAGCCGCTCGAACTCCTTGATGAGCGCGTAATAGGTGGGGTTCGTGCGACGGCTGACCGTCTGGAGGCGGCCGCTGCCGTCGACATGCGTCACCGCCGGAATGACGTTCCGCTTGTCAGGACGCACCGGGTACACCTGCTGCATGAAGGGGTCGGGCGCCGCGTCCTCGAAGTAGTCGTGAAGCGCTTCCTCGGCGATCGACGGGGCGAACGGGCGAAACCGCTCGCGGAACTTGATCTTCGTGTTGATCAGCTCACGAACGTCGCTGCGACGCGGGTCGGCGAGAATGCTCCGATTGCCGAGCGCGCGGGCGCCCCACTCCATGCGACCCTGGTACCAGCCGACCACGTTGCCCGCGGCGATGAGCGCGGCCGCGATCCTGGCCGCGTCGCGCTCGCTCTCGCAGACCTCGACCGCGTAAGTCCACTCATCGTCGGACGCGGGGACCCCGCTCACGACGCCATCCACCCGGTGCGCGGTCCCCCAGTACCCGTGCTCCATGGTGAATGCGCGACGATGACCGAGGACCTGATGCCAGACGTAGCACGCGGCGCCGAGCGCGGTTCCGTTGTCCCCGGCGGCCGGCTGGATGTACACCGAGCGGAAGGGCGTCCGCTTGCGGATCTTGCCGTTCGCGACGCTGTTCATCGCGCAGCCGCCGGCGAGACACAGCGCGCCGAGCGGGCGCCGTTCCCATAGCCCATTGAGCACGTGCATCGCGCACTCCTCGTAGACGACCTGGAGTGAGTGGGCCATGTCTTCCTCGCGCGCTGTCAGCGGGTCGGTCGGGGCGCGGGCGGGACCCAGGAGGTCATGCAGCCGATCGCTATACACCCGGCCGAGCGTGGGGTAGCCCTCGTCCCACTCCATCTCGACCCCATCGGACCAGTGGCGGAAGTACTCGAGCGTGAGTTCGAATTTGCCGTCCTCGACGAGCGTGACGAGCTGGCGAATCGCGTCCACATACGCCGGTTTTCCGTACGGCGCGAGTCCCATGACCTTGAACTCGTCGCCGTACCCATGGAACCCGATGAACTGCGTGACCGCGGTGTACAGCATGCCGAGCGAGTGCGGGAAGTACACCTTGTCGAGCACTTCGATCTGGTTCGCCTCGCCGACCGCGAACGACGTGCTCACGAAATCCCCGAATCCGTCGATCGCGCAACAGGCCGCCTTGTCGAACGGCGAGACAAAGAACGCGCTCGCGAGATGCGCGGGATGGTGCTCCACGTAGTGGATCTTCGGGAGATCATCGCGCGCAACTCCCAGTGCTTCGGCCAGCGGGCCATGAAGATCGCGGACTTTGCCCGCATTCTTCACGCGATCGAGCACGAGCTTCAGGTCGGGCCGGTGCGTGACCGTGAACAGCCCCTTTCGCACGAGGTTCGCTTTCGGATCCCGACTCACCGCGACGTGCCGGATGGCGCTGCCACGGACTCCGGCTATGTCGAGCACCGAGCGGATGGCGAGCGCCGGGAAGCCCGCCCAGTGCTTGACGCGGCGGAAGCGTTCCTCCTCGACGGCGGCGATGAGCTGCCCGTCCCGCAGGAGCGCGGCAGACACGTCTCCGTGGTAGGCGTTGATGCCGAGCACGTACGTTGGCGCCATTCCGTCAACCTCTCGATCGTCGCAACCGGCGCTCGAGTATGAACGCGTCGACGAGAAACCGGAACCAGAAGCCCTGCAACACGTGGAAGACGAGCCCGGCGCGCCCGTCCAGGAAGCCGAGCCTAACGAAGTAGCGGTAGAGGAAATACAGCGTGGGCCGAACGAACAGCGGGAGCCGTGCATACCCGTCTCGCAGCCACCGCCGTTGTTCGATCGCGTTCGGACTATCGAGCCGGCCGCGAATACGGCCGACCGCACGTTCGGGTGACTCGTACTCTGCCGCCTCGAGGGCCGCCCAGCGCGTGTGACGCGCTGTGAACGTGGCGATGTCGGGCGTGAGCGTGTCGATCAGGTCGCCTTGCAGCTTTTGGACCGTGCCCGTGACGTAGAAATGTTGGTCGTAGAGTCGGTCCTCACAGCGTCCCGCACCCGTTCGCATGAGTCGAAGATGC
>DASURJ010000148.1:0-9014 GCA_036280115.1 Gemmatimonadaceae bacterium | reverse complement strand
GTGCTCCGAATCTCGTCGCGGTTCACGCGGACGAAGAGCCGCGTGTTCGGCACGGTCGTGCGCACCACCGCGTCCTCGAGCTGGTGGTGAAAGGCGATGCCCTGGAGCGTGAGGCCACGGGCGTCGCTCTCGCCGAACGTTGCGCCGAGCTCGGCGCCCGTGAGACGCTCGGGCTCGAGCGTCGGATTCGGCTGGAACCGGTCGAGGGCGCCGGAATACAGCTCGCGGAGCGCCGGGAAGCGGGCGCGGTGACTCACGCTGGCGTGGAGGCGCAGTGCGTCGCCGGCGAGCGTCGTCGCGCCGCCGCGCCACCCCCACGCGTCGAGCCGGCCTAACGATTCCTTCCCGCCGGTTTCGGGCGTCGTGACGACGTCGTACACCAGCCCACCCCCGATCGTCGCGCGACCCGGCACGGGCCACTGCACCTCGGCCCCGCTGCTCCACAGCCGCTGCCGGTAGCGGCTCGCCGGGTCGCTGTCGAGGGTCTCCTCGTAGCGCACGTCGCCCGCCGTCACCGCCGCGCGCAACGTGCCGGCAGCGGGCAGCGAGTGGGTTGCCGCCAGGCGGGCGGTGGCCGTGCGCTCGTCGCCGAGCTCGCGCGCGTCCAGCTCGGTATAACGCCGGTCCGTGAAGCTCTCGATCTCGAGCTTCCCGGCGGTGTAGCCGCCCGTGAGCTCGAGTGACCCGGTGCCTAACGGCGTGGCGACGATGCCCGTGCCGGCCGAGAGCGCCGCGAAGACGCGGGACTGATTGGGATAGCGCCAGAGGCGCGGCTCGCCGACGTGGAGCTCCGGGGGCACACCCCGCTCCGCCGAGTAGCCGGTCGCCGTCAGCCCGACGTATCGCCCCGCCGGTCCCTGCCAGCGCGCGGCGGCGAACCCGTCGTAGTGCCGGAGGTCGGAATTGGTCCGCAACCGATCGTCCGCCGTCGAGTCGTTTGCGCCGGTCGTCACGCGAAAGCCGTCGCGCTCGCGATACCCGCCCCCCGCGCGGACCGCGAGAGTCCCGCGGCCCAATGTGACAGGCATCGCGCCGCCGACCGACAGGACTCGGCCGCCGTCCTGGTCCACCGCGGTCCCCGCCCATGCTTCACGCCGCGCCGCAGATCCGTCACCGCTCCGGCCGAGCCCGATCTCCACAACGCCGCCCAGCACGTTCGGGCCACCGAGGAGCGAGGACAGGCCGCGGACGAACACCAGGCTCTGCACGCCGGAGAGCGGAACGAGCGACGGGTCCGTGCGGTGGTCCCAGCCTAACGTCAGTGGCACGCCGTCGATCATCACCGCCGCCTGACGCGAATCGGAGCCGCGAACGGAGATCTCCATCTCGCCGCGCGAGTTCTGTCGGACCAACACGAATGGCGTCTCGCGCAGCGCTTCCTCGAGCAGCGGTGCCGGCGACGCGCGGAGCGAATCGGGACGCACGACGAGCGCCCCGGTCCCGCCGACGGCAGCGGGCGTGCGCGCTCCCGTGATCACCACGCGCTCGACGTGTCGGACGCTATCGGCCCGCGCGGTATCCGGGCGTGCTTGCGCTCCGATCGGCGCAGGCACCCCGTCGAGCGCGGCACTGACAAGCACGCACACGATCACGCGTCGCACGAAGGACGCTTCTGGCCGAGACGGACGAATCACGCTCGTCATGGTTGCGTCGCGCGGGGCTCGGGTGAGCGCTTCGGCGTGGAGACTCGACCGCGTCGCGGTCGCTACGCCCGGCCGGAGCGGCCGGAAAGCGCCGCACCAATCGCCCCACCGATCACGGGCGCCAGGAGCAGCAGCCAGAGACCGAGGAGCCCACGCAGTAGGTCGGTCGATGCCCATTCGACCGGCGGCGTCATGGCGGCGGCGACGGCAAGCGGGACGGCGACGACGTGCGCCACGACCGCGCCCCAGAACGCCCCCTGCCAGCGAGGCGCGCGTCGCCGAAGCCGGTGGCCCAACCAGAGGAGCACCGCGGGTACCCCGAAGCTGCCCGCGAGCATGGCGGCGAGGCCGGCCGTCATCCGTCGTCCCCCACGGCGTCAGCCGCGAGCTTCCGCGCCGCATGTGCCCCAGGGCGAGGGCGCTTCGGGGCGAGCCAGAGCCAGTACCCGGTGATGAGCGTGATGACGAGCGCGATGGCGGCGGCGTCGGACAGCAGGACCCAGCGCAGACCGCCGAAGATCTCGCCGGAGTGAAGCTTCTCGAGGAAGACGTCGCTGCGCGGCCCAACGTGGAGCACGCGCCCGCTCGCGAGGTCGATGGTGACTTCGGTGGACGAGGCGTCACGCATGCGCACTTTCACGTAGCCGTCGCGCGGGCGCACGTCCATCCGGTCGACGTGCGTCGCGGCTTCGAAGGCCTCCCCGTTCCCGACCACCGACCACGCGACCGTATCGGCCGCGATCTCCGCGAGTCGCGACAGTGGGAGTGCGGCGGCAAACGGCTGCGTGGGCTCGTTATCAACCTCGGGCATGAGCCCCAGGCCCCGCTTGTGGTTGAGCAGAATGCCCGTCACTGCGATGACGATCAGGGCGGTCGTGAAGATGACCCCCAACCATAAATGCCCGTAGAACGCGACGCGCGTCATGGGCCGCTGCCGGCGCGCGGATGGCACGTGAGGACGCGGCGGGCTGTGCGGCCGGACCGGTGCCGAGTCGTGGGTGCGAAGGGCCATTGTGTCCTAACATACGCGCCGGTAGGGCCGGTTGCTGGCCGTCCCGACTCCCTGGCGGCCCTGCAATTGGTCCGATCTGCGAGCCAAGCGGGGCGACGAGTTGGTCCTCACCGGGTGGCCGCGTATCGTACCTCGATGTCAACGCGAGACGTGTCGGTCCCGGGCGCGACGCCGGCCAGCACATCCGGCGCGCACCGAACACCTGGCGGCGCGTTCCGAAATCCGTGGCCCGAGAGTGAGCCCCACGGTCTCCTCGACATCCTCCGGTGGTCGCGCCAGCGTCGGCGTCAGCGGCTTCAGCCTACACCGCGACGCGGGTCGTTCCCGGTCTCGACCCCGGCCGTCGCACGTCCACGGGCGGGCGACACGGACTTCACAGCCACATGGGTCGGGCACTCCACCGTCTTACTGCAGTTCGGCGGCCTCAACCTCGTCACCGACCCCGTGTTCAGTCAGCGCGCGTTCCCGGTGCAATGGATGGGCCCGCGCCGCATCATGGACCCCGCGCTCGCGATCGACGCACTACCGCCGCTCGACGTCGTGCTGCTCTCGCACAATCACTACGACCATCTCGACAGGCCGGCCGTCAAGCGGATCGCGAAGGCACACGCACGCGCGACGTGGGTGGTGCCACTCGGCCTCGGCGCGTACGTCCGAGGCTTTGGTGCGCGCGAGATCGTGGAGCTGGACTGGTGGCAGCAGACGACAGTGGCAGCTGGGCTTCGCGTCACCGCTACGCCAGCGCGACACTTCACCGCGCGCCGGTTACGCGATCGCAACAAGACGCTCTGGTGCGGTTTTGCGTTCGAGCGACATGGCGCTCGCGCATACTTCGCGGGCGACACGGCGTATCATCCGCTGTTCGGCGAGATCGGCGCGCGATGCGGGCCGTTCGACTTCGTGATGATCCCGATCGGCGCGTATGACCCGCGGTGGTTCATGGGGCGCGTTCACGTGGACCCGGAAGAAGCGGTGCAGATCTATCGGGATCTCATCGCGCCTCACGCCGCTGCGCCGCTACCGCTCATGCTCGGGATCCACTGGGGCACATTCCGATTGACGGACGAGCCGATGGACGAGCCGCCGCGCCGAACCGCGGCGCGGTGGAAGGCACTCGGTCTCGTGGAGGACCGGCTCTGGATCGCGCGCTTCGGTGAGACGCGATCGATCGCGCGGTGACGATCGTCATTCCGAGCCGGGTACCCGCGAAGCGGGTGATGAGGAATCGCCGTCGTCCCGACCGAGGGCCCCTCGCCCCGCACCCGTGCGATTCCTCGACTCCGGGCCTTCGGCCCTCCGCTCGGAATGACAGAGGCTACTGGCTCGTCAACGCGCTATCGGGTTGAGGTCCGGCGGGTACACCAGCCGGCTCCGACGGCGGCTCGCCCTCGGCGCTGCCTTGGATCGCACGCAGCGCGGTCGCCGCGAAGACCGCCAGCCCGACCGAGGCCACCGCACTGATCACGGCACAGAGCCGAAGCCCGCGGATGAACGCCGCGCGCGCCGAGCGACCAAGCGCATCGCCCGTACTTCCGGCAAGGCCTTCGGCCACCTCGATGGCGCCGGGAAGCGTCGCCAGGGCCGCGCGAGCCGCGTCGGCCGTCACGCCGGTCGGAATGGCATCGCCCAGCACGCTCCGATACACCGCCACTCCGATGCTGCCGAACACCGCGATCCCTAACGCGCCGCCGAACTCCGCGCTCGTCTCCGACATGGCAGACGCGGCGCCCGCGCGCTCCGGAGGCGCCGACCCGATGATCAGGTCGGTCGTCAGCGTGAACACCGGGGCCACGCCGATCGAGAGCACGACGGTCACGAACGCGAACATCGGGAATCCGACGGTCGCGTCGACACGCGCCAGCATCCAGTAGCCGACCGAGGAAAGGGCGAGCCCGCCGGCCATGAGGCGTGCGGGACGCACGACGCGCACGAGCCGCGGCGTCAGCATGGCGCCAGCGATGAACGCGAGCGCCCACGGCAGCGTCCACAGGCCGGCGTCGAACGGCGAGAGGCCAACGACGAGCTGCAGGTACTGCGGCAGAAAGAGAAAGCCGCCAAACATCACGAGAATCGTGAGCCCGTACGTTGCCAGCGACGCGCTGAACGCCGGGACGCGAAAGAGCCGGAGGTCGATCAACGGGTCGGCGAGCGTGAGCTGCCGCCGCACGAACGTGACGCCGAGGGCGAGGCCAGCCACGATCGAGAGCATGGCCACGGTGTTGACGCCGTTCTGCGCCATTTCCTTGAGGCCGAAGATCATCGCCAGCACCGCCGCGAGCGACAACGCCGCGCTCGCGAGATCCGGTTTCCCCGCGTTCGGATCCCTGTACTCGGGCAGCAGGACGGGCCCGATCACGAGCACCAGGACCATGACCGGCACGCTGATCAGGAAGACCGACCCCCACCAGAAGTACTCGAGCAGCACGCCGCCGATGAGCGGACCGATCGCGCCGCCGACCGAGTAGCTCGTGATCCAGATGCTCACCGCGACTCTGCGCTCGTGCGCGTCGAGGAACATGTTGCGGATGAGCGAGAGCGTCGACGGCGCGACGGTCGCTCCCGCGAGCCCCAGGAGCGCCCGTGTCGCAATGAGCATCTCGGCGCTCGTCGAGAACGCGGCCGCCATCGACGCGACGGCGAACGCGGCCGCACCGATCAGGAGCAATCGTCGCCGCCCGATCCGATCGCCTAACGTGCCGGCGATGATCAGGGTCCCGGCCACGAGAAAGCCGTAGATGTCGATGATCCAGAGCAGCTGCGCGCTGCTCGGCTCGAGGTCGCGCGTGAGTGCCGGCACCGCGAGGTGCAGCACCGTCAGATCCATCGAGTAGAGCAGGCACGGCAGCGCGATGACCGCCAGCCCGACCCACTCGCGCGGCCCGGCCTTCGGAGCGGCGACGTCGCTGGAACGGCTCATGGGATCGTCTCGGGCAGGTCGAACGCGCCGACCAGGGGCTTCGCGTCGAACGTCGTGATCTCGGCGACCTCGCCATGCTCGAGGCGGAGCACGTCCATGGCGAACGGGTGGTAGTGATCGCCGTCCGGACGGCGCAGATAAAACACGACCGCCGGCAATCCGTTCGCGCGCGTGACGACATGCTTCCAGTCGTTGTACGGCGGCGAGCCGAATCCGCCTTGCACCCACGACCCCACGACCGCGTCGCGACCCTTGAAGGCCACCGGCTCGGGCGGCATGGTGAACTGCACGTCCTGCCGTAGCAGCTCGGCGATGCCGTGGGCGTCGTTGCGCTCGGTGAGCTCGATGTACCGGCGCAACAGCGCCTGCTCCTCATCGCTGGACTCGGCTGGAGCAGGTCGCTGCGCATCGCGCACCGGCCGGAACCGCCGCAACGTGTCACGGGCGCGCTGGAGCGCACCGTTCACCGAGGCGACGCTCGACTCGAGCAGCGCGGCGGCCTCGTTCGCCGACCAATCGAGCACGTCGCACAGGATCAGCGCCGCGCGTTGTCGTGGCGGCAGAAGCTGCATCGCCACCAGGAAGGCAAGCTCGATGGTTTCCTTGCGAACGAGCACGGTGTCGGGCTCACTGTCGCCCGATGCGGCGCGGTCGAGGAGTCGGTCGGGGTACGGCTGCAGCCAGGCGACGTGCGGAATCACGTTCGCGGTGTCGGGCGAGGCGCCGGTCAACGGGATCTCCACTACCCGGCGCTCCTTCTTCTCGAGAAAGTCGAGGCAGGCGTTGGTGGCGATACGGTACAGCCACGCGCGAAACGAGGCGCGACCGTGATAGGTCTCGCGTCTCTGCCAGGCCTTGAGAAACGTCTCCTGCACCAGGTCTTCGGCGTCCTCGAATGACGCGAGCATCCGGTAGCAGTGCACGTGCAGCTCGCGCCGGTAGCGGCGCGTGAGCGTCGTGAACGCAGACTCGTCGCCGGCGATCGCGGCAGTGACGAGCGAGCCCTCATCCATGTCGTAGGTTCTCGTGTCCGTCGTCATGTCTCCTCGGTTCTGGTGACTTGTGATGTGACGGCGGCGGAGGGGAAAACTCATCGGCCGCGCACGTGCCAAAGCCGAGCCGGTCACGCGCGACGCACTTCTACCCCATCGTCGAATAAGCTGGGGCGAAATCGACAAGGACACGTTCACTCGAGCAATCCGCGCCGCACACCGCGAACGACGATTCGATCTCTGCCAAAGTGTGCGGCACGTTCCGCGCGTAACGCCGCGTCGTGGTCCGCGCGAGGGGCGTGCCAACGTCCAGGGGCAATCGACATGACGCACGCGGGGACGGACAGTCGAGGTCGCACCACGAGCAAGGCGGGCATTCTGTTAGGGATCGGGCTCGGCGGTTTCGTGGACGGGATCGCGCTCCATCAGATCGCCCAGTGGCACAACATGGGCTCGGCCGTACTGCCGCCGACGACAATGGACGCGATGAGGCAGAACATGGCGTGGGATGGCTGGTTCCACGTCGCCACGCTCATGCTGACAACGATCGGCGTCTACTGGCTGCTCCGCGACGCGAGAGCGGGCGTCGGCCTGCCGACGGCGGGTGCGTTTACCGGGTTACTGCTGCTGGGGTGGGGGCTCTTCAACCTGGTCGAGGGTGTGATCGACCATCATCTGCTCGGCCTGCATCACGTGCGCGACATGCCCGTGCACATGCCCCTCTACGACTGGCTGTTCCTGGGCCTCGGCGGCGTCGGCCTCATTGCGATCGGCTGGCTGCTGTCGCGCGCGCGCGGCGCCGACCCGGAGACGTCGATGTCGCGTGGGGCACGTCGGAGTCCGTCGACGTTCGGTGCGCGTTGACGCGCGCCCGCTTACTCGTGTCGGAGCGCCATCAACTGGTCGATCCGCGTGGCGCGTCGCGCGGGGATGTAGCTCGCGAGTAGCGTCACTGCGATCAGAACGAGCGGTGCAAACGTGAACGCCGCGAGATCGTATGCCGGGACGCCGTAGAGCAGGGAGCGCAGGAACCGCACGCCGCCGAGTGCCGCCGCGAGGCCGAGCGCGGCTCCGCATCCGGCGAGCATGGCGCTGTGGCGGACGACGAGCCAGGCGACGCCGTGCTGATTCGCCCCTAACGCGAGTCGGATCGCGATCTCACGCGTGCGCTGACTGACCGCAAACGCCAGCACGCCGTAGAGCCCGATCACGCTGAGCCCGAGCGCCACCACGCCGAAAAACACGAGTCCACTGCTTGCGACCCGCACCGGCTGGAAGGTGAACCGCATGCGGTCGGCAAGCGGGTAGTCCTCGCTCACCGGAACGCTCGGGTCGATCGCCGCGACCTCGCGTCGCAGCACCGGAAGCATCGCCAGCGGGTCACCCCTCACGCGCACGTGCGTGCGCGAATCCTGCTGCCATCCGCTCCGATCGTCCTGTTGCCAGTAGCTCCGGAATATGTACGGCTGCGGCTGCTCGACGATGCTCCGCGCCTGCAGGTCCCGCACGATGCCCACGACGCGGTGCTCCTTGCCATCGAGCACGATCAGGCGCTCGATGGCGCGCTCGTTAGGCCAGAGTCGTCGCGCCAGGACCTCGTTGAGGATCGCGACGTCCGGCGCACCCGCGCGGTCTTCATCGGTGAATTCGCGACCGTCCACAACGCCTGCACCCAGCGTCCGGAAGTACCCGCCTCCCACACGAGTCGACGGGACACGCAGGGTGTCGACCGACGCCTGACCTGAACGTCGTGGTACCGACACGACGAGGTCGGCGCCGCCACCGAACATCGGAATACCTTCGCTAACGCTTGCGGCCTCGACACCCGGCAGCGCCTGCATGCGACGCAACACGTCGCGCTGAAACGCCCACGCTCTGGTGGAATCGTACCCCACAAGACTGGGCCGCAAGCGCAGGACGATCACATGATCGAGGTCGAACGGACGCTCGTCGTACAGGTGTCGCAGGCTGCGCACCATGAGCCCCGCGCCGATCAGCAACAGGATGGACAGCGCGACCTGGCCGAGCACAAGCAGGTTGCGGAACCTCAGTCGCGTCAGGCCGCTCCCGGTACTCTCGTCGCGCAAAACGCTCATCACGTCGGTGCGTCGTCCCTGCAGGGCGGGGACGAGCCCGGCTGCGATGCCAGTAAGCGCGGACAGCCCGAACGTCCACGCCAGCGCGCTCCACCCGATCTCGAGCGAGAAGTTGATCGGGCGCCCGGCGTAATCGGTCTGGTACAATGTTTGGACGAGGTCCTTGCCCCAGACCGCGATGACCGCACCGATCGCACCGCCCACCAGCGCGAGGACCACACTCTCGGTGAGCAGATGCCTGACGAGGCGCCAATGCGTTGCGCCGAGCGCCAGGCGAACAGCGATCTCCTTGCGCCGTCGCAGGCCGCGAGCGAGGAACAGCCCGGCGAGGTTGGCGCACGTGATCAACAGCAC
>DASURJ010000147.1:0-5266 GCA_036280115.1 Gemmatimonadaceae bacterium | reverse complement strand
CGCGTTCGCGCCTGGGCCTGAACTTCAGCGAGCATGACGCACCTGTGAGTGATCCGTTGGCTGGGGTGGAGCCCCGACGGTGGCTTTCGCGAGCCAGTGGAACGAGTCCTCGACCCCCTCGCCGGTCTTCGCGCTCGTGTTGAGCACATGGAAGCCGCCGGTGATGAGCCGCGATGTCTCCGAGGAGCCGATAACCCACTGATCCTTCAGGTCTACCTTGTTCAGCGCGACGATCGAGGGGACATCACCCGCAGCCCCGCGCGCGTGGTCGCGGAGGTCGAAGAGCTGATCGACCGTTTCGCGGCGAGTCCCATCCGCCACGAAGAACATCCCGTGGGCGCCGCGGAGGTAGCTCTCGGGAATGTCCTGCTCGGCCGTGCGTCCCTCGACGTCCCAGAGGAGCAGGTTCACCATCGTGTTCCCGAGCTCCACCTGCTTGCGATCGATCTTCACTCCGACCGTGCTGTGGTACTTCGCGGAAAAGATCGAGTGCACATATCGCTGCACGAGACTCGTTTTCCCCGTCCCATACACGCCGACCATACAGATCTTTTTCTGTATCATCGTACACGCTCCGCCCCACGAGGGGTGTTTCTGCCGGGTGATGGGCGCGCGCGAACCACGAACGTCACGCTTCGGTTGATGCGCGCGCGATCGATAGGTCCGGATGCAGGGAGCGGGTTCGCACTCCCGCTTGCGCTCGGCTCGAGCAATGCTGGCGACACGCCCAGCGTCGCGAGCAGGTCGCGGATGGCGACCGCGCGGCGCCGGCTCAGCGCGAGGTTCCCGCTTTCGGAGCCGGACGGATCGGTGCGGCCGACGACCTCGAGCGTCACGTCGTAGCGATTCCGGCCAGCGGCGGTGAGAAGTGCCCTTACGCGCTCCGCGACCGCGTCGATCTCTCTACGCGCCGTGGAGTCGATGACGTCCGACCCGACGGCGAAGAGCACTCGCACGGCCTCGATCGCGCCGCGAAGTGACTCCATGTCCGCGGGCAGTCCGGGCTCCACCCCCGACAGGTCGATCGCGGCGAAACCGAGGATTGCCGGCGCCAGCGTCGTGGCCCGCACGATCCACGCCTCGGGGGCACGACCGCGGCCCACGAGCGTATCGCCCACCAGATCGAGTTGCACTCCTCCGGGTGGAGCGAGCAGTCGACGTGCGCGCTCGAGTGCGAGTGCTGGCTCCGTGGAGACGTACGGTTCCCAGCGACCGAGCACGTCCGTCGTGTCCACGCCCATCCCGGCCAGAATCATCGATGGGCTTGCCGCCAATGGATCGCGCATGCCGGTGACGTTCCACTTGCCGTCCGCGCGCTCACTCCGAATGACCGTGATTCCGGGCTCCCCCTCGAGCCGAGCCACAGCCGCGTTCCAGCGACGGCCGCCACTCGTTGCCCACCACGCCAGGGCGCCAACGACGAGCATCGCAGGAATCACCCACGCGAATCGCCTGAAGCCTCCCTTCGCCGATGCCCGATCCGTCGCGAGGACCGTCTCGATGCAGTCCTCGAGGAGGGGCCGGGTCGTCGTGAAAGGCGTGGCATCTCCCTCGAACGCGCAGAGCGGATTGGACCACTGCAGGTGGATCGTCTCGAGCGTGGTTTGCAGCTTGTACGGCAATGTCTCGGGCGGTTGCCCGCGTATGACGGCAGCGATGTACGCCTGCGGGCCGGGCTCCACGAGGACGGTCAGATCGCCGGCAGCGAACGCGCGCAATTCACCGGTCTGCTTCGGCTCGAACGAATCGTTGACGAAGTCGGAAATCGCGGTGAGCATCCCCGAGATCAGGTCCGCGTCCTCGCCGGTCTCTTCGGGCACATGGGCGAGCAGCAACCCGGTCTTCGTGTGCACGAGGAACACCTGCTCCACCCGATAGACGAGCGCGTGGCGTATGACGATCTGCGCGAACGGGACGCCGGTGCGCCACGACTCGAGACGCCATCGGATGCCACGGGGCGAAAGGCTGTGCTCGATGGCGCGGTTGATGGTGTTCACGAGACCAGCCATCGTCTCGGCGATCGCCTTGCGAATCGACGGGCCGAGGACGGGGAAGATGGCCGTCGCGATCTCGTGCGGGTTGCGTCGCACGGATTCGCTGATCGCGGTCTCGACGATGGGCGCGAGCGCGAGCGCGAGCTGGCGGTCGCGCGCGGCGCGCTGGACGATGGCCTGCGGCAGCTTTTCCGCGAGCTCCTCGGGTGAGATCTCGTTGGTGTCGAGGCGCCGGCGAAGCTCCTCGATCTGCCGGCGCTCGTTACCAAACAGGAGATCGCGAAGCTCCGAGAGCTCCCGAACGCTCACATCGCTAGTGCGGTCGCCGCTCGCGGTGCCTGACGCGCCGTCGCTGGACACCGGTCAACCTCGGGGTCCGCCCTTTGCGCTCTGGCGTGAGTCACCACCGAGACGCGCCGCCATGTCGGTGAACACGTTGACGAGGGCGGACACATCGGCCTTGTCCGTGCGAAGTGACGTCACCTCGCGATTCAGGTCCGCCGTGATGCGGCGTGACAGGCGCTCGATCTCGGCGGAGGTCGCCCGCGACTGCTGCAGGATATTGTCGCGGATCTCCGCATCGGCGAGGGTCGCGATCTCCTCGAGCTTCACGTGACGCTTCTCCAGGGACCGGAGCAGCTCTTTGATCTCGCCCGACAGCGACTTGAGCTCCTCGGTGCGTTTGGTACGCTCCGCCGCCAGCCGCTCGGCGAGCGCTTCGACCTCGCGCTTCGCGCCGGCGTCGATCTCGGTGAGTTGTTTGGTGAAGTCGGAGCGCATGGCCGCCTGCTCGCGCATGAGGCGCTCCTCGAGTCCCTGCAGGCGGGATTCGACGGCGCGCATCTGCCCGCCGAACAGGATGTCACGCACCTTGTCGATGCTTTCGGGTGCCGGCTCGTTAGGCGGCAGGTCGGCCGGGCCGTTCGTCGCGAGCGGTGTCAGGGGGCCTGCGGCGCGGCCGTTGTCGGCTCGCTGATTCTCCAGTCTGGCCATGTTCGGCTACCTCACGTCGGGTGTGACCACCTCGGGGAGCAACGCCCTACGGCCAAGCTATGGCGCGTCGTTGGAATCCGTTAGAGGGCGCGGGGGTGCCGGGAGGGGGACGCCGCCGAGGCCCGAGCCCAGAGCGTCTGGCTCAATACGGCCACTATCGTTCCGAGGGAGCGCCGAAGGCGCGGGTGCCCGCTCGCGGGCAGATGAGGCATCGCAGGGTGCCCGGAAGATGCGCGGCCCCCCAGCGGGACGAGCGCGATGCCTCGAGTCCGCGGCCTGACGGCCGCTCGCTCGGAATGACACAGATCTGCCTGCTTCGGGTTACCCGCCCCCGGCCACACGCGGTACCGGAACGACCGCCGTCGCCTCGATCTCTACCTCGGCGCGCTCTTCGAGGAGTCCGGCGACGACCAGCACCGACATGGCCGGATAGTGGCGCCCCATGACGTCACGGTACGCCGCGCCGATCGCGTCGCGCTCGCGCAGGTACTTGTCGCGGTCCGTGACGAACCAGGTGAGCCTAACGAGATGGCGCGGCTCGGCCCCGGCAGCCGCGAGCACCGCGACGACATTCGTCAACGCCTGCCGTACCTGTGCCCCGAGACCTCCGAGCACGATGTGCTCCGTGATGGGGTCCCACCCGATCTGTCCGGCGATGAAGATCGCACGTCCCTCGGCCACCATGCCGTGGGCGTAGCCCGCGCCGCGTGGCCAGCCACTCGGCGAAACCGGGACTGGGGCCGGCGGCACAGAGAGTTCGGAACCGCCCCGCGGGTGCGGATCGTTCGCGCGTGGTCGATCGCTCATGCCGGTCGTGTCGGTTCCCGGCTCCCCGTTCCCGGTTCCCCTGGTTCGTTCTGCTCCCGTAATCGGAACCGCTGCAGCTTGCCCGTCTCCGTCCGCGGGAGCCTCTCCACAAACTCTACGCGGCGCGGGTACTTGTACGGTGCGATCTCGCCCTTCACGAAGTCCTGCAGCTCGCGCGCGAGCTCGGGCGTGGCCTCGTAGCCGGGACGTACGACGATGAACGCTTTCACGACGTTTCCACGCTCCTCGTCGGGCGCCGCAACGACCCCGCATTCCTGAACCGCCGGGTGCTCCAGCAGGACGTTCTCGACCTCGGCGCCCGACACGTTGTGTCCCCCGGTAATGATCATGTCGTCGGTACGCGCCTCGTACCAGAAGTAGCCGTCCTCATCCTGGCGGAACGAGTCGCCGGTGACGTTCCACCCGTGCTCCACGTAGCCGCGCTGCCGGTCGGGGTCGTCCAGGTAGCGGCATCCGGTTGGGCCGCGCACGGCCAGCCGCCCGATCTCCCCCCGTGGGACCTCGTTGCCTGTAAAATCGATGCACCGCGCCGAGTATCCGGGAATCGCGCGACCCGTCGACCCAGGGCGGATCTCGTCGCCGCTCGCCGAAATGAAGATGTGGAGCATCTCGGTGGCGCCGATGCCGTCGATGATCCTGACGCCGGTGGCCCGCTCCCAGGCCTCGAACGTCGCGCGCGGCAGATGCTCGCCAGCCGACACACACTTCGCCAGCGAGGAGACGTCGTACTGGGCGAGCATTCCAAGCATTGCGCGGTACGCCGTGGGCGAGGTCCAGCAGACCGTCGGTCGGAACTCGTGAATTCCTTTGATGAGCTGCGGCGGCGATGCCTGCTCGAGCAGGAGCGATGCCGCGCCCACGCGCATCGGAAAGAGCACGAGTCCGCCGAGCCCGAACGTGAACGCGAATGGCGGGGAACCGCAGCAGATGTCGTCGGGTGAAAGCCGAGCGACGGAGCGCGGAAAGCAGTCGCAAATGGCCATCACGTCGCGATGGAAGTGCATCGTCCCCTTCGCGTTCCCGGTGGTTCCGGAGGTGAACGCGATGAGGACCGTGTCGTCCGCGGCGGTGTCCACGTTCTCGAAGGTGGCGGGCTTTCCAGCCATCAGCGCCTCGAGCGAACCCGCCTCGTTGGTGGCGAATCGGACGGTGCGACCCGCGCGGGGCTGGCCGGACGCACGACGACTCATGGCCGCCTCGCACTCCGCCACGAACCGTACGTCACACAGGGCGAGCGAAATCTCCGCCTTGTCGGCAATGTACGTGAGCTCGCGCACGCGAAGGAGCGGCATCGTACAGACGACGACCGCGCCAACCTTCACGATGGCGAACCAGCACGCGACCATCATGGGCGAGTTCGGCCCGCGGAGCAGCACGCGATTTCCCGGAACGATGCCCAGGTCTTCCACGAGGACGTGCGCGATGCGGTTCGACATCTCGAGCACGTCGCG
>DASURJ010000146.1:0-7628 GCA_036280115.1 Gemmatimonadaceae bacterium | reverse complement strand
TGGACGCCGAGACCGGGCTCGTTCGCGACAACAGCGCGGAGGACACTCGCGCCACGATCGCGGGCTCGGGGTTCGCGCTCTGCAACTATGTAATAGCGGCCGAACGCAGCTACCTCGCCCGGGAAGACGCCGCCGAACGCGCGCGACGAGCGCTGCGCTTCCTGTGGAACGCGCCGCAGGGAGACAGCAGGGATGCCACCGGCACGCACGGCTTCTTCTACCACTTCCTCGACATGCGGTCGGGGCGGCGGATGTGGCGGTGCGAGGTCTCCACCATCGACTCCACGATCCTCTTCGCGGGCGCGCTCGTGGCCGCTGCCTACTTCGACCGCGCGACTGCCACGGAGTACGAGATCCGCTGGACCGCGGACGCACTTTACCGCCGCGCCGACTGGACCTGGTCGCTCGACGGCGGAAAGCTCGTGTCACTCGGCTGGCGCCCCGAGCGCGGATTTCTCCCGTATCACTGGGCCGGCTACACCGAGGCGCTCCTGCTCTACGTGCTCGCACTCGGCTCCCCTACACATCCGATCCCGAGCGAGTGTTACGCCGAGTGGTGCAAGGGATACCGATGGCGATCGCTATATGGCTACGAGCTGCTGTACGCCGGGCCGCTCTTCATCCACCAGTTGAGCCACGCGTGGATAGACTTCCGCGGCATTCGTGACGCGTACATGGAGGCGCGTGGTAGCGATTACTTCGAGAACAGCCGCCGCGCGACGTACGTGCAGCGCGCGTACGCGACTCGCAATCCGCGCCGGTTTGTCGGATATGATGCGGAGTGCTGGGGACTGACGGCATGCGATGGCCCTGGCCCGGCTGTTCGGTCCATCAACGGCGGCGCGCGCCGGTCGTGGCACTATCGCGCGCGCGGCGTTCCCTTCGGACCGGATGATGGAACGGTGTCACCGTCGGCAATTGTCGCGTCGCTGCCGTTTGCGCCGGAGATCGTCGTTCCAACGATCGAGGCGATGCGTGCGCGTCATCCCTCGATCGATCGGGCATACGGGTTGGCGTGCGGCTTCAACCCGAGCGTGCGTGTCGAGGGCAATGGTGACACCCGTGGCTGGGTGTCGCCGGTGCATTACGCGATCGATCAGGGCCTGATGGTGATGATGCTCGAGAACGCACGCTCGGAGCTCATCTGGCGACTGATGCGAACGTGCCCGTATGTCGTCGACGGTTTGCGGCGGGCCGGCTTCACTGGTGGTTGGCTGTCATCCCGACACGGGATGCATCCGGAACGGAGCGGGAACCGATGAGGGGGATGAGTGGGATCGCTCCTCGTCCGGGACGCGCTCACTCATCCCCCTCATCCCTTTTCAACCCTGCGTTCTGGATGCCTGACCTGGCGCGAGACCCTTCCCCCCCAATCCGGCCGTTTCGGCCCTTCCCGCGTCATCACCGTTCCGACCGGCCCGGGCGCGCCGGAATCGAAGTGCGGGAGTCGTTCTCCGCGGCCCTTCCCGCGTTCGCCACTCCCGCGTAATCCGCGGCAGGAGTGAACGCGGCAACGGCAGACGCGGTACCGGCGCGGGCAGGTCTGTGGCTCGAGAGCTACCGGATAATGGGCCGTGGGCCCCACGTCCGTACGCTGCCGGCGCGCAACCGAACGATGATATTCGAATCTGACCCCGATTGGGGTCTCACTGGATTCCCCGACCTGTTCGCCCCGCGCAGCATCAGCGCCAGGTTGTTGAGACGCGCCCAGAGCTCGCGCTCGAGTGGGTCATCGCTGTCGAGCACCGGCTGCTCGTCGCCGCGCATCAAGCCACCGAGCCGGCGCTCGCGATAGGTTCCCGAGAAGACCACACGCGCACTGTTCCCCGATCCCGTGATCTCGGCGCGAAAGACGACGTCCGCGTTCTCGTGGCGGAACTCTTCCGTTTCGGGATTCGTGCCGGACGTTGGCGTCTCCCTGACGCTGTAGCCCTGATCGCGAAACGCCGCGAGCGTTCGCCGCACGGCTTCGCTCCTCGAGGTGCTCAGGCTGACGGCGATCTCCCGCGCGGGCGCGCGCCCGCGGAAGAGCGTACAACCCGAGAGCGCCAGCGTCAGGAGCACAGGCGCGAGCCACTTTCGCGCCGGCATCCATCGATGTCGCGTCAGTCGAGGCAACACGCGTCTGGGGACGACCCCGCTGGTACGTTGCATGGTCACTCGCTCAGCGGCACGCCGCGCGCCACAGCCGATTCGTCCGCGGTGGAATCCCATCATTTCGATGATGGCGTGTCCAGTTCTTGCCCCCTGAGATGGCATGCGCGTCCTCGCTCGTCCATTGCGTTCAGCGGCCTGTGCCGTGACTGTCGTGCTCACGGCGTGCGGATCCTCCGCGAGGCATCCGGCCTCGTCCGGTATGGGCCCGAATCCAATTCTGCCAGACCCGGATCGAGCGCTCGTCCCGGTCGTGAACGTGGTCGACGCGAAAGGCTGGCCGAAGGGATCGGCGCCGGTGGGGGCCGAGGGGACGACCGTCACCGCGTTCGCCGACCTCCTCAGTCACCCGCGCTGGCTCTACGTGCTGCCTAACGGCGATGTGCTCGTCGCCGAGACGAACGCGCCGCCGCGACCCGACGATGCGCAGGGCATCAAGGGCGCGCTGTTCAAGTACTTCCAGAAGAAAGCCGGTGGCGGGGTGCCGAGCGCGAACCGCATCTCGCTGCTGCGGGATGCGGATGGGGACGGCGTCGCCGAGTTCCATTCGGTATTTCTCGACAGCCTGAACTCGCCGTTCGGCATGGCGCTCGTCGGGAACACGCTCTACGTGGCGAACACCGACGCCGTGCTGCGCTTCCCGTACGTGACCGGCCAGACACGCATCGATGCCGCGCCGGTCAAAGTCGTCGCCCTTCCGGCCGGCCCGCTCAACCATCACTGGACGAAGAGCCTCATCGCGAGTCCGGACGGAGCGCGGCTCTACGTCGGCGTCGGCTCCAACAGCAACGTGGCCGAGAACGGGATCGACAAGGAGGACGGGCGCGCGGCCGTCTGGGAGATCGATCCCGTCGCAGGCACGCATCGCGTCTTCGCGAGCGGGCTGCGGAACCCTGTGGGACTCGCCTGGGAGCCCGAGACCAGAGCACTCTGGGTTGCCGTGAACGAGCGCGACGAGCTTGGGAGTGACCTCGTGCCGGATTACATGACGTCGGTGCGCGAGGGCGGTTTCTACGGGTGGCCGTACAGCTACTTCGGCCAGCACGTCGACGAGCGCGTCGAGCCGCAGCGTCCCGACCTCGTCGCCACCGCCATCGTGCCCGACTACGCACTCGGCGCCCACACGGCGTCGTTAGGCCTGACGTGGTCCGGGTCGGAGACGCTCCCCGAGCGGCTCAGGCATGGGATGTTCGTGGGGCAACACGGCTCGTGGAACCGGCGGCCGCGGAGCGGCTACAAGGTGATCTTCGTGCCGTTCGTCGACGGGAAACCGGCGGGTGACCCCAGCGACGTGCTGACCGGGTTCGTCCAGACGGATGGGGACGCGTTCGGGCGTCCGGTCGGCGTTGCGATGGACTCGCGCGGCGCGCTGCTCGTGGCTGATGACGTGGGCGGAGTCGTCTGGCGCGTGGGCGGCGCCAACGCGCGGGTCGTCAGCGAGGAGCCTGGAGCGACTACTTCTCCTCCTTCCCCGGATCAGCGAGCTCCTTGACTGCCGGCCCGTTGAGAACGCGGCCGTAAGGATCGAACCGCGAGCCGTGGCACGGGCAGTCCCACGTCTTCTCGAGTGAGTTCCAGTCGACGATACAATAGAGGTGCGTGCAGACTGCCGAGCGGATGTGGACGGTGCCCTGCTCGTCGCGGTAGACCGCGTACTTCTTGAACCCCTCGCGCATGATGGCGCCCGTGCCCGGCTTGATCTCGTCAGGCGATGACACCTCGCCCGGCGTCACCCAGTCCGCGTACATCGCGGCGACGTTGACGTTCTCCTTCACGAACTCGGGAGCCCCACGGAGCGTCTTGCGCGACGGGTCGTAGAGCTTCTCCCACCGGTTCTCTACACCGAGAATGAGATCGGGGATGAGCATCCCGGCGATGGTGCCGTGCGTCATGCCGTTCCCGGAATCGCCCGTGGCGATGTAGACGTTCTCGTCGCCGGGGTTGCGGCCGATGAACCCCATGTAGTCGTTCGGCTCGATGACCTGGCCCGACCACTGGTACGCGATGTCGCCCGCCACGGGGAAGTGGCGGCGCGTCCACTCGAGCAGCGCGCCGAACCGCCGCGCCTCGTCGTCCGCCTGACCCGTCTTGTGGTCCTCGCCGCCGACGATGAGCAGCGGCTCGCCGGTCCCATCGGAGGCGAGGCGCACGTAGTGGTACGGGTTGAGCGTGTCCCAGTAGAGGCCGCGCGGGACGGAGTTGCGCGGGATGCGCACGGCAATGACGTAGGTGCGATACGCCGCCTGCTTCGTGTGCATCTTCACCCAGTCGTTCACGGGCGAGTTCGTCGTGAACACCACAGCGTCGGCCGTGACGCTCCTCTTGTCCTCGGTCGTGACGCGGGGGCGCCGCGGGCGGTTCTCGAAGTCGGCAACGTGTGAGCCGCAGTGGATGCGTCCGCCGTCGCGGACGATCGCGCGCGCGAGACCAGCGAGGTACTTGAGTGGGTGGAACTGTCCCTGGTTCGGGAACCGGAGCGCCGCACTCGTCTCGAACGGGAGGCCGGGAACCCCACCGACACGCTCGACCTGACCGGCGCCTGCGCGGTGCGCCGCGTCGGCCTCGGCATCGAGGAAGCGGTCGTCGTCCGGCTTCGCCGCGAACCAGTAGCCATCGACGCGCTCGAACGCGCAGTCGATGTGCTCCTGCCTGACGATCGACTCGATGCGGTCGACGGCGGCCCGGTGACTCTCGGCGGCGATGCGCGCGCCGTCGGCGCCGTGTGCCTTCTCGATCTCGACGTAATAGTCGTCGAGTGCCCAGCTGAGGTGGGCGGTCGTGCGCCCGGTCTCGCCGCCGCCGATGGGCCCGTCGTCGAGTACGATGACGCGCTTGCCGGCCTTCGTGAGCGTGTACGCGGTGGTGAGTCCCGCGATGCCGGCCCCCACGATACACACGTCGCACTCGGCGTCCTCGGCGAGCGGTGGAAAGTCGGGCACGTCGGCGGAGGTCATCCATGCCGACGTGGTGGTGCCGGAGTCAGTTCGCGGATTCGTCATGGTCGAGCTCGAGGGTACGGGTTCGTCCCCGACTCGACTTCGCAACTCGGGGGCCCAATTCCGCCTATCTGGCCAGTTGCCCCACTCACCGCATCACCGGCTACTGACAGCCGAAGAATGGACAGAGGTCGATTTGTGAATGTATCTTCTTAATTAATCACCATCATTCTGGTACATTATGCCGAGTGACCCCCGGAAGCGCGCCGTACGCGAACCGATCCAGGTCTACCTCGCGCGCCCCGATCGCGAGTTGCTCGATCGGCTCGCCGAGCAGACCGGACTCTCGCGTGCCGAGATCCTGCGCCGCGGGCTGCGGCGAGTCGGCGCCGAGCTCCTCGCCGACGAGCACCCGGCAATCCGCTTCCTCGATGAGATCACCAGGAGTCCGTGGCCACCCGACATGCCTAACGACGTAGGCGAGCGGCACGATGACTACCTCACGGGACAAGCCGACGAGTGACCGGAGCACTCTTCCTCGACTCGTCAGGCTGGTTCGCTGCGCTCTCCCCGCCCGAGCGCATGCATTCCGCGGCCAGGCTCGCATACCAGCGCGCGGTGACCGAGGGACTGTCCCTCGTGACCACCGACCTCGTCGTCGCCGAAATGCACGCGCTCCTCCTGCGCTGGCGCGACCAGTCGACCGGCGCCCGGTTCCTCGACCTCGTCTACCGGACAGGCACGCACGTCGTGATTCACGCTGACGACGCGTTGATCGGCGATGCGCTGACCCACTGGATCAGTCGCTTCACCGACCACCGCTTCACGCTCTGCGATGCGGTGAGCTTCGAGGTGATGCGCCGCGAACGCATAACGACCGCGCTCGCCCTCGACCGCCACTTCGCCACGGCCGGTTACCGCACGCTCTGATCAGCACGACGACAAGCCTTACCCCGCGGTCATTCCGAGCGGGCTGCGAGGAGTCGCTGTCGCCCCCGGCAGAGCGGCCCCTCTACCGGCATCCCTGCGATTCCTCGACTGCGGCCCTGCGGGCCTCCGTTCGGAATGACATGATGACAACCGCGGTCGCGGGCGCTACGTTGTCCCGCGACTCCCGCCTCCATTCCCGTGCGCCCCTCGTCTTTCGCTCATCGTGCCGCGCTCGCGGCCGTCTGCTTCGCCATCGCGAATCCCGCTGCCGCGCAGTCGGACGACCCACCTCCCATTCAGCGCGAGTTCCGCGGCGCGTGGGTCGCGACCGTCGCGAACATCGACTGGCCGTCTCGCCCCGGGCTCTCCACCTGGGAACAGCAGGCCGAGCTCATCGCGATTCTCAACCGGTGCGTCGCGCTCAACCTGAACGCCGTCGTCCTTCAGGTTCGCCCGGCAGCCGACGCCCTCTACGAGTCGCCCTACGAGCCGTGGTCGGCGTACCTCACCGGAGTCGAGGGTCGGGCCCCGGAGCCCTACTACGATCCGCTGAAATACGCGGTAGAGGAGGCACACAAGCGCGGGCTCGAGCTGCACGCGTGGTTCAACCCCTATCGCGCGCGGCACCCCAGCGCGCGCAGCGACCCCGCTCGCACGCACCTCGGCGTCACTCGCCCCAACCTCGTGCGCGATTACGGGCGATATCGATGGATGGATCCCGGCGAGCCCGCCGTGCGCGCGCAGACGCTACGCGTCATGCTCGATGTCGTCCGGCGTTATGACGTCGACGGCATCCACATCGACGACTACTTCTATCCGTATCCCGAGATCGGGCCGGACAGCGCGGCGATCCCCTTCCCCGACTCGGTGAGTTACGCGCGGTACGTGAAAGGCGGTGGGAAGCTCGAGCTCAATGACTGGCGGCGCGAGAACGTGAACATCCTGATCCGCGACATCTATCGCCGCACGAAGGCGCTCAAGCCGTGGGTGAAGGTGGGGATCAGCCCGTTCGGCATCTGGCGCCCGGGGACGCCGCCGGAGATCGCCGGCTTCGACGCATACGACAAGCTCTACGCCGACGCACGGAAGTGGCTGCACGAAGGGTGGGTGGATTACTTCGTGCCGCAGCTCTACTGGCCCATCGCGCAGACCGCACAGAGCTACCCGACGCTTCTTCGCTGGTGGATGGGTGAGAACCGCATGCGGCGGCACGTGTGGCCCGGGCATAACGCGAGTCGTGCCGCCGGCACGGTGTGGCCGCCGAACGAGCTGCTCGACCAGATCCGCCTGACGCGCGAAGCGAACGCCGGCGGCGACATCCACTTCAGCATGCGCGCGCTCATGCCGGCGAATACCGTGCAGCGGGATTCGGTGCTCGTCGGCGTTGCGACGCAGCCGCCCGTTCCTACGAACGCTGCCGCGCTCGCCGATCGTCTTCGCGCGGAGCTTTACGCGGAGCCGGCGCTCGTCCCCGCGTCGCCCTGGCTCAGCAAGACGCGGCCGGCGCGCCCCTCCGCTCGGGTGCGGCCCGACACCGCGACCGGCGAGCACGTCGTCACGCTAAAGCCGGGGAATCAGCGCCGCGTGAAATGGTGGACGGTGCAGGCG
>DASURJ010000145.1:0-2300 GCA_036280115.1 Gemmatimonadaceae bacterium | reverse complement strand
CGCACGCAGCGTGAGGAGCTCAGCCGGCGCATCGAGCTCGAGGTCCGCCAGACGTACGACGCCGCGCGCGTCGCCAGCCAGGCGACGCGCACTGCGTCCGACCGCGTCACGGCCGCTCGGCGCGCGTTCGAGCTCGTGGCGAGACGTCGCGAGGAAGGGCTCGCCTCGCAGGTCGAGTTCATCGACGCCCGCACGGCGTACACGCGAGCGGAGCTCAACGAGATCCTCACGCGCTACCGGTACGCGATGCGGTGGGTCGCTCTCGAGCGTGCCGCGGCGATGAGGGAGGTGAGTGAGGACTGATGTCATTCCTCGACTCCGCCGCTTCGGGCCTCCGCTCGGAATGACTGCCACTTCTACCATTGGTCGTTCGATGCCTAACTACCATCGCATTTTCATCAGTGTTCTCGCTGTCGCGGCATGCCGGAACTCCGACGCGAAGCCGGCGGCCTCGCCCGACGCCGTCCGTGCCGTGCGCACCGCGGCGGTCACGTTCGATACGACGCCGCAGCCCGTGACCGGCACCGGCGTGCTCGCCGCACGCGATGAAGTGCAGCTCGCCTTCAAGGTCGGCGGCATCATCGCGCGGCTCTCCGTACGCGAAGGGCAGACAGTCACGCGAGGGCAGGTCATCGCCGCGCTCGACCTGCGCGAGATCGACGCGCAGGTCGCGAAGGCACGGAGCGCCGTAACGAAAGCCGAGCGCGATGCGGAGCGCGCCCGAACGCTCTACAGCGACAGCGTCGTGACGCTCGCGCAGATGCAGGACGCTGCGACCGCACTCGAGGTGGCGCAGGCAGACCTCGAGGCCGCGCGCTTCAACCGCCAGTACGCCACCATCGTCGCGCCGGCCGCCGGAACGATCCTTCGGCGCCACGCGGAGCCCGGTGAGCTCGTGACGCCCGGCACGCCGATCGTCACGCTGGCCAGCTCGGCCGGCGGGCGCGTCTTCCGCATCGGCCTCACCGACCACGACCTCATGCGCGTTAGGCTCGGCGCCCCCGCCACGGTGCGGTTCGATGCGCTCCCCGGCCGGACGTTCGCCGGGACGGTCCGGGAGATCGCCGCGGCCGCCACCCCCGGCACCGGGACGTACGCCGTGGAGATCGCGCTCCCGTCGGCGTCATCGCTCGCGACCGGCCTCGTCGGTCGAGGACTGATCGAAACGTCGATCGGCGAGCGTACGGCAGTCGTGCCAATCGAGGCCATCGTCGAGGCCGACGGCGACCGCGCTTCGGTGTTCGTCGTCGACTCCACGCCGCCGCGTGCCCGCCGCGTCCCGGTCGCCATCGTGTATCTCCGCGACCCGTACGTCGGCGTCCGCGGGCCACTCGACAGTACCGCGACCGTCGCGACCGAAGGCGCGGCGTATCTCGACGACGGCATGGCCGTGAAGGTGGTCCCATGAAGATCTCGGATTTCAGCGTCAAGAACTACCAGTTCACCGTTGTGCTGTTCGCGATGCTGGTAGCGCTCGGACTCAACTCGTGGTTCGCGATCCCTCGCGCCGAAGACCCCACGTTCCCCGTGCCGGTGTACTCCGTCGTCGCGGTGTATCCGGGCGCGAGCCCCACCGATGTCGAGCAGCTCGTCGTCGAACCCATCGAGGAGCAGCTCGGCGAGCTCGATGACCTCGAGGACCTCGAGGCTGAAGTGCGTGACGGCCTCGCGGTGATTCGAGCGGAATTCGAAACGTCCGTCGACGCCGACCGCAAGTACGACGAGGTCGTGCGCGAGGTGAATGCGCTGCGGCCGTCACTCCCGGCGGACCTCCGTACCCTGGAGGTGCGCAAGACGACGTCCGCGGATGTGAACATCGTCCAGATCGCGCTCGTCTCGGAAGTCGCACCGTATCACATGCTCGACGCCCTCGCGAAGCGACTCGAGGGGCGCATCGAGGCGGTCCCCGGTGTCCGCGGAGCCGAACGCTGGGGCGCGCCCGACCGCGAGATTCAGGTCTCGCTCGATCTCGGTCGCCTCTCGCAGATCGGCATCCCGGCGTCACGCGTGATCGCCGCGATCGGCAGCGACAACGCGAACATTCCGGGCGGAAGCCTGGACGTCGGCGCGCGCCGGTTCAACGTGAAGTCGAGCGGAGAGTACGAGACGCCCGACGAGGTGCGTGCAACGGTCATTGGTGTGGCCGACGGGCAGATCGTTCGCGTCGGCGACGTCGCGACCGTCGAGTGGGGCTACGCGGATGCCACCCACGTCACGCGCTACAACGGAAGGCGTGCGGTGTTGGTGACGGCCACGCAGCAGGACGGCTACAACATCGCGACCGTGCGGGATGGCATCTA
>DASURJ010000144.1:0-11296 GCA_036280115.1 Gemmatimonadaceae bacterium | reverse complement strand
GCCCTGCGGGCCACCAGGTCGATCAGGAGGTCGACGGCGTCCTCGGTGAGGAAGTCGGTGTCGTCAGGTTTCATGAGACCCTCGATCGGTGCCGGTTCGCGGGCGGGGCGGAGAGGACGGCGACGCCGCCTCCGCGAGTGATTCGGCCAGTTGCTGGTAGCGGCTCGGCGGAAACGTGCGCCGAAAAAAGTCCATCAGCTCCGCGCGCTCCCGGCCAGTGAACGACGCGACGTGACGGATCGCAGCGTCCTTGAGCCGCGCCCGTAGTCGCATCACGCGATTCCGCGCCGCGCCGTGACTGATCCCGAGCCACTCGGCAATGCTGCTCTGCGGAACCCAGCGACTCACCCACGACAGCATGAGCTCCTCTTCGTCGCTCAGGCCTTCCTCGACCATGCTCGCGAGCCGCTCGAGCGCCGTAGACGCCGGAGTGCGCTCGTAGTCCGGGCCCGCGCTGTCCCGCAGCGCGGCTTCGGACACCGTTCCACCGAGGTCGCTTGCAGAGTCGGCCGCGGATACCGATCCGTCGTGGCTCGCGTCCGCACGGCGACGCTCGCCCCGCCGCTTCACGAGGCGATGCAGGCGCAAGGCGCGAACGAGGTACGGCACGAGCGACCGTGGCACCGGCGCTGTGTACCGGCGAAGTCGCATGGCCACGTCATCGAGACACTCGTCCACCATCTCCTGACAGAGTGCGGGCTGAACGCGAAGGCGTCGCGCTTCAGCCATGAGCAACGGACGGTATGTGCAAAAGAACTCCATGAAGGCTTCCGGCTCGTCTCGTCGCATTCCCGCTACCAGGTCCTGCTCCCAGGCGACGCGTCGCCGCTCGACGTTCTCGCGCAACATGTCCGCATCGCCTCGTTCGACCGTGTCGGACCGCTCAACCGCTCATCGCTTCCTCCATTCTCCTGCCGGAGTGTCACGCGTAATGGTCACCATCCGTCGACGCGATCGAGCTGGCGCTCGAGCCAATCGCGAAGGCGCCGGTCGAGTCGAGCGAGCATGGCGAGGTCGGCATCGGCACGAGTGGCGTGTGTCCGAGGGACGCGCAACTTCTCGCTAGAGAGTCCGAGGCGCTCGGCGCGAACCAACAGGCTCAGGATCTCCGTTGCACGATCGGCCCGTCGCTGCAGCGCAGGATCGAGGCGGCGAGCCTGATGCTCTCGGGCGATGGGCCAATGGGCTGCCCGATCGCTCGCAGTCGGCGTGGCGGACCGACCGAGGCACGCCTGGGAATCGTGCGACGTTCGCGGTGCGCGCGTCTCCGAGAGCTTGGACGCGGCGAATCCCAGATTCGCGAGCGCGCGGCCGATGGCCGACGTCTCGGTGTTCTCGAGACACGCGACGGTATTGATATCGCCGTCGCCCTCGCGTTCGGCAGCCCATCCAGTCGCCGCCGGTTCGCGCTCGGCGACTGTGCGGAAGACCTCGGCGCGGACAATCACCTCGTCGTCCGTGCGCCTAACGAGATGCGTGACGATGCGCCCGGTGGCGAACCGCTCGTAGAACTGCCGGATCCGGTCGGCGACCGGCACGTAGTCGTCCCCGGCGAGACGAAGATCGATCTTTGGCATTGCGAGTCGAACGTGGTTCGACAGGATACCGAACATACACCGAATGACCAATACTGCCGCGCTCGCCCGGAGTGCGGGCCGTGTAACTCCAAGCGCTACAACGCATTCGTGGACCCAAACCGGGATGTTTTGCCGTGTGGGTACCGTTGGACAGCCAGCCGACCACCCGGTACAATCCGGCAACGCCATTCTGCAGGAGTAACCCGCATGCCTCGCTTTCACGTCGTCAGGCTGGCGAGCCTGCCCGCCGTCGTTTGTCTCGCGTTCTCGACCGCTCCCGCCCAGGAGAAGCGCGTCGACACCCTCCTCACCGTCGAGAAGTACCTCGACTTCGAGCAGGTCGGGTCCCCGAGCGTGTCGCCCGACGGGTCGGAGATCATCTACACCCGCCGCTGGGTGAACAAGCTCGAGGACAAGTTCGAGTCCGCGCTCTGGATGATGAACGCGGACGGCACGAAGACCCGCTTCCTCACCACCGGCGGCGGCGCCATCTGGTCGCCGGACGGGACGCGCATCGCCTATCTCGCCGAAGGCAAACCGTCGGGAACGCAGATCTACGTGCGGTGGATGGACGCCGAAGGCGCGACGTCGCAGATCACGCACCTGACGAGCTCCCCGTCCGACATCCGCTGGTCGCCCGACGGGAAGTGGATCGGCTTCACGAGCGTCGTGCCGAAATCCACGCCGTGGAAGATCGATATGCCCGAGGCACCGAAGGGCGCCAAGTGGACGGGTCCGCCCCGCGTCGTGCAGTCGCTCCATTTCCGCCAGGATCGCCGCGGGTTCATGGAGCCGGGATTCCGGCACCTCTTCGTCGTTCCCGCCGACGGCGGCACGCCGAGGCAGATCACCAAGGGCGACTGGAGCATCGGCGCGCGGTTCGACGGCCTCGACGGCGCTGTCGGGTGGGACTGGACGCCCGACGGCAAGACGATCATCGCCGACGGGCTCGCCGACTCGACGGCGGACATGAACTACCAGAACGCCAACCTCTACGCGATCGACGTGAACACCGGCGCCATGCGTCGCCTGAACGCGGACGACGGCAACTGGTCGTCGCCTGTCGTCTCGCCCGACGGGCGCCGCATCGCCTACCGCGGGCACACCCGAGTGAAGGACAGCTACCACACGTCGGAGCTCTACGTCATGAACATCGACGGCTCCGGCGCGCGAAAGCTCTCGGGGAACATCGACCGTGACGCAGGCGACATCACCTGGGCCACCGACGGGAGCGGCATCTACTTTACCGTGCCGGACACCGGGACGTCGAACCTCTACTTCGTGCCTAACGCCGGTGCCCCACGCGTCGTCACCACCGGCACCCACATGCTCGGCGGCTTCACCATGGCGAAGAATGGCCGCGTCGCCGCCGCCGTACGCTCGGCGCCCAAGCTGCCGGCCGACATCGTGCGCATCGCGCTCGGACGCGGGCCCGCCGAGCTGACGCAGCTCACGCGGGTGAACGAGGATGTGCTCGCGCGCGTTGCGTTAGGCGACGTGGAACGCATCAAGTACACGTCGTCGGGCAACACGCCGGTGGAGGGGTGGATCGTCAAGCCCCCGGGCTTCGACCCGTCGAAGAAGTACCCGCTCCTCATGGAGATCCACGGCGGGCCGCACGGGATGTACAACGTGGGCTTCAACTACATGTTCCAGAACTTCGCCGCGAACGGGTACGTGGTGCTGTACACGAACCCGCGCGGCTCGACGGGCTACGGCAGTGAGTTCGGAAACGCCATCCAGCGCGCGTACCCGAGCGTGGACTACGACGACCTCATGGCGGGCGTGGACGCGGTCATCGCGAAGGGGATCGTCGACACGACGCGCATGTACGTGGGCGGCTGCTCGGGCGGCGGCGTGCTCTCGAGCTGGGTCATCGGCCACACGAACCGCTTCGCGGGCGCCGCGGTGCGCTGCCCGGTCATCAACTGGATGAGCTTCGCCGGCCAGACGGACGTGCCGCTCTTCACGTACAACTTCTTCGACGCGCCCTTCTGGGAGAAGCCCGAGCAGTGGCTCAAGCAGTCGCCGCTCATGTACGTGGGCAACGTCACCACACCGACGGTCGTGATGACGGGCGAGCTCGACCTGCGCACGCCGATGCCGCAGAGCGAGGAGTACTACGCGGCCTTGAAGATGCGAGGAATTCCTACGGCACTGCTTCGGTTCGAAGGGGAGTACCACGGCACGAGCTCGAGGCCGTCCAACTTCATGCGGACGCAGCTCTTCATGATGAGTTGGTACAACAAGTGGAAGCGGACGGGGACGGCTGTCACCACCGTGATGGACTAGGACGCGGCACGGTCGAGCAGGATCCGCGGCCAGGACGATTCGGTTATCGGTCTTCAGTGTTCAGTCGGGCAGTCATCAGCGTTCAGTGATTCAGTTTAGAGTCGTCAGTCAGGCCCGCGCGCTATCGGCGTCAAGCGTCAACTGGCGACTGGGAACTAAGACACTCACCACTGATGACTGCCCGACTGACCACCCACGACTCGTCACTGAACCTTCCCAACAGACTCGCTCCCCACAGACTCGCTTCCCCATCCTGCTATCGTGCGAGCGAGGTCGGGAAGCCGGCCCGCCTGACGCGGGAAACGCAGCTCGTGTCGAGCCCCGCAACGCCGCCGCGCTCGATCGCCTCGCGCTGGAGTCGGTGGATGCACTCGATCCCTACCAAACCCGCGAGCGAATGGCCTCCCGACGGCACTACGACGACGAGGCTGTTCAGAAAGGTCTGCGACACCTCCGCCGCATAACGAGGCGGCGTCACCGGGTCGAGGGCGCCGGTGACCAACAGCACAGGGACGTCGGACCGGACGGGCGTGTGAAACTCGCGCGACACCGGTTTCATCCGCCGCGCCTCACACGCCGCGCGTTGCTGGTGCATGCGGTACTCACCCAGAAAGGTCCCCTTCGCGGCGGCGGCCTCCCGCGTGGAGTCCGTGAACGGAACATCCTCCATGCACGTGATCGCGAGATAGACGCCGTCGAAGTTACCGTTGCCCGTCAGTGCACCGCGCTCGCGTAGCGCACGGTTGGCCAGCCAGGTGAAGTCTCCGTTCGCGGCCGCGTGCATGGCCGCAGGCACGAGCGCGGCACCGGTGCTCTGGTACAGCATGTAGCGGAGCGTCTCCGCGACCATGTCGTAGCTGAGTGAGACAGTCGTTGGCTGACCGGTACGCGGATGCGGCACTGTCGCGGTCGCCGGCGCGCGGCGCAATCGACCGAATACCGCCTTCACCTCATCCGCGAGACGCGGAAAGGCAACGCGACACGACTCGTCGGCGGCACACTCGGCGACAACGGCATCCAGCACCATTTGCGCATCGCGCGCGAAATGCTGCGGCATGTGTAACGACGGCGGCACGAGCCCGAACAGCGTCGCCGCACGTACACGACTCGGGTAACGCCGGATGTACTCCTGCGCCGCCCGCGTCCCGTACGACCCGCCCGACAGGTTGATGCGCTCGTAGCCTAACGCGGAGCGTACTGCATCGAGGTCCTGGGCCGCGACGGTCGTCGTGTACTGCGCGAGGTCACGCTCCTTCTCGAACATCGCTCGGCAGCGTCGCACAGCCTCCAGCGGCATGAAGCCGCCGAGGAACGATTGGAGCGAGTCGGGCGGCCCGTAGAAGGGGCAGTCGAGCGGTGCGGACCCGCCGGTGCCGCGCTGGTCCACGAGCACGAAGTCACGCCGCTCGCGAAGTCCCGATGGGTGCCGCGCGAGCCCACCGGCCTGCGCGACGATCGAAGACCCGGGCCCGCCGGCAATGAAGAACACCGGATCCGGTGCGCGGTCGGGGCCGGTCGCGGGGAGGACGACGACTCGGAGGTCGATCGTACGACCCCGCCCCGTCGTCCGGTTCTCGATGACGCTGAGCGTGCCGCATCGCGCGTTCGCCGCCGGGTCCAGACCCGGCAGCGCACACGGTGCAAGCGCGAGCATCGGCGCGGCGGTTGCCTGCGCGGCGGCAGCGCGCCCGGTCAGGGCGAGGAGCAGGGCGGCGGTCGCCGCTCGGACGATCATTGTCCCAATAGTGGAGTTACAGCGAAGACACGCGGTGGCTCTCGAGCGAATCTACCTGACAACCGTCGCGCGGCGATGCCCTTCGTCCCATGTTGGTCCCGGCGAACGTCCCCGAATGCATCGCCGGCGCACCTACCGGATCCACACCTCGGCGTCTCGCGTGGGAGTTCCGAGTCGAGCCTCGAGTCGCCCCTGCGGAGCGAGCACCGTCTGAAGCGCCCGTGCCGTGCGAAGATCACCGCTCCGGTACGTGATGCCGTCGCCGGTCCAGCCAGCAGTCGTCCACACGGGCGCCGGGATCGTACGGGCGCCGAGGCAGTGGAGCGTCGCCATCGCGGCGAGCGCGTTCCCGGGACGCGTCCAGTCGAAGTGAACGACGACGGTCCGGCCGCCGAGGGCGCGACGGTTCGCATCGTCCCCCAGGCACTCGCGCCGCGGGACGAGGAGCCAGTGCCATTGCCGGCGATCCGCCACTCGGCTCCGGATCTCGCCCAGCGCGACGCCGCGAGCGTGAGCGCCTGAGCCGTCGCTGTTGACGTGCATGGCCAGGATGCCGCCGCTCGTCACGATCGGCGCCCCCGACACCCCTTCGGCCAGGGGCAGGTCCGCGTACGTCACCGTACCGGTGTCGCCGAGCGCGACGATGCGTCCGGGGGTGCCGGGGATGAACCAGTCCTGGTCGCGGCCGATGAACCACGCCGCATCGTTAGGTGCCGGCGCGGGTGGCATGGCGTCGGGGCGCCAGACGAGGCCCTCGGGGTACGGCGCCTCGATGAGCGCGAGGTCGAGATCCGGCCTTCCGGGGACGGGGTCGTCGACGTAGATGACCGACCCCGTCGGACACGGTTCGGACATGCCGAGGAAGCAGACCATCGGTTCAGCGTCGCCGCCGCTCAGCGTGTGTTCCGCGGTGGCGATGAGGAGCGTGCGGTCACCGATCGCCGTGACGAAGCCGAAGCCCATGCCCTCCTTCGCGATCACGCGGACGACGTTGGCTTTCAACGACGTCAGATACGCGTCGTCCTGCTCCGTGCCGGGTCGAGTCGGCTGCCTAACGATATCCGGCGCCACGGGGAGCAGCGCCAGCACCACGAGCGCGTCACGCCACCTCAGGGCGATCGACATACGCTACGGCGTTCTGTCGGCATGTGGATGCGATGGCGCTTCCCCGCCGCTTCCCCGGCCACGCCAACTGGTCGGGCCTGCGCCACGCCGCTTCCGCTCGTTCCACGCCTTGACCGTTCCGGCAACGATCCCGAAGGCGGTCAGCCCGAGGCCGAGGGCGAAGCGGAGCCAATCCTGGTGGTACATCCACGTCAGGATCTTCGGCTTGAGCGATTCGGAGCCGATCCGTGGGCTCGACGCGGTTCCGCGGAACAGCGTCGCCAATGTGTCGCCAGCCGTGCTGTCCCCCGCCGTGAGACCGAGGATCGTGCCGGTGACTTCGCCGAGCGACAGCGTATCGCGCATGAAGACTGTGTGGGTCTCATTGCCCACTGCCGGAAGCCGAATGGTTCCGCCGAGGATTCCGCTTTCGACCATCGGCCCCTGCTCGCGTGACTCGAAGGACAGCTGCGTGACGGGTATGCGCCTCAGGCGGAGGCCGAACGCCGGCCGAAACGTCAGGCTGGCCGGACGGCCTGGCGCCGGTGTGGCGTGGAGCTCGATCGGCTGCAGCTCCGGAACGGCGCTGTCCCAGCCGGGCGGTTGCGTCAGCGAGTCCAGCGCGGACGGCTCGCCCGACCATACGCGCCCGCGCACCTCGCAGGTGGTTGGCGCGGCCGGCGCCGGCAGAATCCCGACGCGCATCCAGCCGCGGTCCAGGCGGTCCAGGTAGAGAACGCAGCCGTCGGAGACGTCGAGGCGCTGAAGCGCGAACGCGCTCACGGCGACGTCGCTCGTGTCCGGCAGGACCCGCCGGTACGCGGGCGCCGTGGCGCTATCGCCGCGAAGGTGGATGTAGGGTGGATCGAGCGTCATGCCGGCGGCGTCGGCGCTGCGGCCGTTCGCCGCCACGAGATCGAACGTCGTGTCGGGGCGGAAGACGATGCCGTCCGTCTTCACATCGACGACGACGGACTGCGAGGCCGGAACCGGAATGCTGGTCAGCAGCAACCCGGCGACGATCACGAGGACTATGACGGCCTTCACCTCGAACGGCAACCCGTCGTTAGGCGGCGCCGTGTGCGGAGGCTCGGCGGGCGTCGCGGGCCGAGGCGCGGGAACCGCCGGCGGGCTCGCCGGTGGCGTCGCCGGCCGCGAGGTGGGAGGAGCGGTCACCGCCGGTAGATCCGCAGATGCTCGGGCACGGCGTTGTACTTCTGCGTGCCTCGCGGGCGCCAGAAGACCGCGAGCGTCGCTTCACCTTCGGGACCAGGCGGAATGACGATCCGGAAGTAGCCGTCCACGTTCAGCCGTACCGCGCCACGACAGCCCGCGCCCTCCCCGCCTCGGCAGCCCGTGTCGGTTGCGAACGCCCATCGGGCACCGGACGCGCCCGGAACGCGCACGATGAGCTCCAGCGAATCGCCCGTCCCCGGGCGCGCCGTCGGGTCGCGGCTCACGCCCAACGGGATGAACAGTGGGTCACCCAGCGCCGACGTGCGTGCTTGTGCCGCCAGCCCGATGCGATTACTCGTGATCCCCCGGGGCCGTACCACCTGAGAGAGCTCCCACGTGAGCGACGAGCTCAGTCCTGTGGACGCATCGAGCGCCCAGTTCAGGTTCGCCTCGCGGCCCCGGCCCTGCAGCACGACGGCGCGCACACTGCTCAACTTCGCCGGCAGTGGTGGGACGTGGATGTACAGCAGCGTATCCTGCGCGAGGTCGTACCGGAGCCCGCCCGTGACGAGCGAAACGACCTGGACCTTGAGCGGCGCGCTGTGAAGACCCACGAACATCCCTTCGCACCGGTTGCCGCGAGGCTGGTAGCCGGTTGGGTCGGCGCGCGCCGTGACCGGCAGCGGGCAGTCGCGGACCTGGGCCATCACCGCCGCGACGACCAGCATCGTCGCTGCTCCAGCGACAGTCAACATCCGACCTACCCGGCGCGGGATGCCGTCGCGCTCAACGCAGGGCGTCACCACCGATGGGCCCTCGAGTCAGCGAGATCCAGCCTTCCGCGTCGGCAGCGAGGTCGCGAGCTGCGAGGCGGCCGTCTTCAACGCGGTGGTCGGCAATCCGGCAGCTTGCGCGCGCTCCTCGCAGAGCGTGACGCTGTGTGTCGCGACCCACGGGATGTCACCGGCGTCCGGGTTGAGCCAGCGAACCGACAGTTGCACCGTCGCTTCGCTCCCGTATCGCGGGCGAGGCTTCGCGTCGATCGTGCAGGTGCCACGACTGAACTCACGAATCTCCACGACGACCACGGCGTCGATGCCGTTGATGAAGTCCTTGAGCTGTTTCAGGTCCTCATCGGTCCACCCGTCCTTGCCGCGCGCGATCTTGTCGCGAACGGCCCCGGCATCGGAGCTCGCGGCGAGCAGAAAGCCATTCGTCACGAGTTTGCTCTCGAACGCGTCGCGCACGACGCCGAGCACGCCGGGCGCGCGGAACTGGTTCGTGCCGTCGAAGACGGTGACCGCGACGCTCTCGTAGGCGTCGGGGGCGAAATGCTCGGACTGTTTGACGTCGCCGCACACGCCTTGCACGTCACACCGCAGCGCCCGCGCGTTCGCCACGGTTCCCTTCGCCTCGTTGACCTCGCGCTTTGCCCGGTCGATCAGCTTCGAGATCTGGGCGCTCGACTCGGATGGGATGGCGAGCCCGCTCGATGCCACGAGGAGGGTGGCGAGAGCACGTCGTGTGGGCATGGGAATGGCTCCGGCAGTAACGCTGCGGGCGAGGTCTCGCTCACGCTGGCATAAGGCGCCGGCGCCCTGGTGCCCAGCGTTCCGTGCAGGCTGTACCGCACTCGCCATCTTGGCCCTCGCGCACCACCCGCGCAAGGCCAGCACTGGTCTGCGGGGCAGGCTGCCTCGTTGACCCTCGTAGGGACACGCGGGAGATTACGGCTATGACACGCCACCTCCGCATCGGTGTTTTTCTGATCCTTGCTGCGTGCTCGATGTCGGAGCGCGCAGTCCCGTCCGGGACGTTCACTGCCCTTTCCTCCCCCGCGGGAGCCCGCAGCGGCGAACCGAACCTCGCCACCGACGCGTCCGGCGCTGTCCACATGACGTGGATCGAGCGCACCGGCGACTCGACGCACGCCGTGCGTTACGCTCGCCTGGACGGCCAGACGTGGTCGGCGCCATCCACCGTGATCGAGCGGCGTGACCTGTTCGTGAACTGGGCCGACTTCCCCGCGGTGGTCGCCACACCGTCGGGGCGACTGCTCGTGCACTGGCTCCAGCGCAGCGGCGCCGGCCGATACGCGTACGACGTGCGCATCGCGCAATCCACGGACGGCGGCGCCACGTGGAGCGCCGACACCGTGCTGCACACCGACCGGTCGGCCGGAGAGCATGGCTTCGTTGCCCTGTGGGTCGCGCCCGGCGACTCCGTCCGCGCCGCGTGGCTCGACGGCCGCCAGATGGCGGGGGCTCACGACGGCCACGCGAAGGGCGCCATGACACTCCAGTCCGTCGCCGTGGCGCCTGACGGCACACTCGGCGCCGAGGCGCCGGTCGATCTTCGCACGTGCGATTGTTGCCAGGTGGCGGCAACGGTCACGCCGTCGGGACCGGTCGTCGCCTACCGCGATCGCACCGACGACGAGATCCGCGACATCGTGGTCGTGCGGCAGGTGGATGGGAAGTGGACGCCGCCGGCCGTCGTGCATGACGATGGCTGGCACATCGAGGCGTGCCCGGTGAACGGACCAGCGCTCGCCTCGCGCGGCGACACGGTCGCCATCGCCTGGTTCACAGGCGCGCAGGACACGGCGCGTGTACGCGTCGCATTTTCGGTGGATGGCGGGAAGAGCTTCGCGCCTCCGGTTCGCGTCGACGGCGGCACGCCCGCGGGCCGCGTCGGCATCGCACTCGACGCCAACGGTGACGCGATCGTGAGCTGGCTCGAGCGCGTGCCGCCCGAAGACGCCGAGGTGCGCGTGCGTCGCGTGACGCGCTCGGGGGCGATGGGCGAGCCGTTCACGATCTCGCGAACGAAGGCGGCGCGGGCATCCGGTTTCCCGCGCATCGCACGCACCGGCGATGCGCTCGTCGCGGCATGGACTGTTCCCGGCGACAGTGCACGCGTCATGGTGGGGCGGCTCTCACTGAGTGGGCTCGAGTGACACGAATCGCGTGGGTCGTGTCGGCGGTGGCTATGGCCAGCACGCTCGGCTGCAGCGGCGAGTCGAGGCCAGTCGTGGCAGTGGGACATCCCGCGCCTCGTTATGCGGCAACGACGCTCGGCGGAGACTCGGTCGCGACGTCGTCGCTCGCCGGGAAAGTAGTGCTGCTCAACATCTGGGCAACGTGGTGTGCGCCGTGCCGTCAGGAGATCCCGTATCTGCAGTCGCTCTACGAGCGTCATCAGGCTGACGGCCTCGAGATCGTCGGCGTCTCGGTGGACGCCCGCGGTGAGGACGACGCGATCGCGGCGTTCGCGAAGGAGTTCGGGATGTCGTACCCGATCTGGCGCGACCCGGACGAGCGCATTCAATCGCTGTACCTCGCGGTCGGTGTTCCGGCATCGTACCTCATCGACCGTTCGGGGATCCTGCGCTGGCGCCGCGTGGGGATCG
>DASURJ010000143.1:0-4330 GCA_036280115.1 Gemmatimonadaceae bacterium | reverse complement strand
TGCGGTGAAGTACGGCGCGGCATGCCCTCCGCTTTTCGAACCGCCGTTCGCGCCTCGCCGTTCGCGCTTCGCCTTTTGTACCCGCAGTTCGCCCTTCGCCGTTCTCGCTTCGCCGTTATTCGGCCCGAAGCACCGTAACCGCATCGACCCTGCCAGCCCGCCGCGCCGGTATTGCCGCCGCCACCACCGCGACGAGCACGACCACCACCGGGACGGCAATGAACGTGAGCGGGTCCGTGGTGCTCACCTCGTACACGAGCGCACGCAGCACACGCGCGCCAAGGAAGGCGGCGACGAGGCCGATCACGATTCCGGCGCCCACCGTGCGTAGCGTTTCGCCAACCACGAGCGCGTGCAGGTCGGCGGAACGCGCGCCCAGCGCCACACGAACGCCAAGCTCGCGCGTCCGTCGTGCCGTCGCGAATGACACGACCCCGAAGATGCCGACCGCACCGAGGAGTAACGCCAGTCCCGCGAACGCCCCGACGAGCGTCATCTGAAACCGCGGTTGCCGCATGGCAGCCGAGGCGAGCTCATCGACCGTCGCGACCTGCACTACCCTCACGTCCGGGTCCAGATCCGCCAACGCCACGCGTAATGGGGTCGTGAGCGCAGCCGGGTCACCTGCCGAACGCACCACGATGTGGTTCAGCGGCCACGGGCTCTGCGTGTACGGCACGTACACGTCCAGGGACTCGACGCGCGGGTCACGATACCTGGCAGTCCCGACGATCCCGACCACCTCGACCCAGGGCATGGGAGAATCGGGCGCGCCCCACTTGAGCCGCTTCCCGATCGGAGATTCGTTAGGCCAGAATCGCCGCGCCGTCGCGGCACTCACGATAACCACGCGCGGCGACGTCGCGTCGTCCGCTGTCCCGAAATCACGTCCCTGCAGAACCGGGATTCCGGCGGCCGCGAAATAGCCGGGCGTGATCGCCTCGTAATTCACGAGCGGCTGCGCGCGCTGGGTCGCCGCGTCGGTCCCTTCGATCGAGAGCGGGTAGTCGAACCCGTCGGGGCCCGCCAAGGGACGGAGCAACACCGCACCGGCCGCCATCACGCCGGGAATCGCGGCCGCGCGCGTCACCGCATCCCGATAGAACGCACGCCTCGCTCCCGGATCGCCGTACTTCGCTTCCGGCAGGAACACCTCGGCCGTAAGGGTCCGCGCGCGGTCGAAGCCGAGCGGAACGGCATTCAGGCGGATGAAGCTCCGCATGAGAACACCTCCGCCGATGAGCAGCACGACGGCCAGCGCCACCTCCGCCGCGATGAGGGTTCGCTGCGAGCGCCGAGCACGCCCGCCGGCCGTCGTACGCCCCGCGGTGGCCCGCATCACCGCCCCGGGCGCGAGACGCGTCCCGCGAAACGCCGGGAGAACGCCGAAGAGCACCGTCGTGACGAGCATCAAGCCGGCGGTGAAGGCGGCGATGCGCGCGTCGATCTCGACGGACCCGGCGCGATAGAGGTCGGCAGGCACGAAGGCGACGAGCGCGTCCTTCCCCACGACGCACGCGAGCAGGCCGACACCCGTACCGATTGCCGCGAGCACGCCGGCCTCCGCGAGAAGTTGCCGCACGAGTCGCCCTCGCCCTGCGCCTAACGCGATGCGTACCGCGAGCTCGCCCTCGCGCGTCGCCGCCCGCGCGAGCAGCAGGTTCGCGACGTTCGCGCACGCGACCAGCAGCACCAGCGCCGCCGCGCCGAGCAGGACGAGCAAGCCGCGGCGCGCGTTGGCGAGGAGCTCATCGGCGAGGGGAACCAGCCGGGGAGCGGGCAGGACCACGTTCGCGAATCCGGCCGCGGCGGCCGCCTGCGTCAGCAGTCGTTCCGTCTCCTCCCGGGCGCCGCTCGTCGACACGCCCGGGCGCAACCGCCCCACGAGATTCAGAAATGCGACCTGAGGATTATCCACCATCGAATCGATCGCCGGGACGAGCGGAATCCAGACTTCGGCCCCGCGCAGGTACTCGAACCCTTTCGGCATCACCCCGACGACGGTGTAGTCGGTGCCGCCGAGCGCAACGCGTCGGCCGAGCACTCCCGCATCCCCGCCGAACCGCCGATTCCAGACTCCGTAGCCGAGGACAATGACGCCGGCCGCCCCGCGTCGGTCGTCGTCGGGCGTCAGCGCCCGTCCGAGGAACGCGCCCGTACCCAGGACGTCGAAGAGGTTGCCTGACGCGAGGACCGTCACCACGGGATCGCCGACGTCCCCGTCCGTCCAGACTGCGGGCTGCATGGACGATGGGACGGCAGCGAGGCCCGCGAACGACTGTGTGCCGTCGCGGAGCGTGCGGTACTGGGGGTACGTCGTCTCCACGGCCACCCGGGGAGAGCCCGTGCGCTCGCGCCTGACGAGGAACAGCGCATCGGCGCTGCCGAACGGCAAGGGACGGAGGAGCACGGCATCCACGACGGCGAAGACGGCCGTCGTCGCGCCGATGCCTAACGCCAGCGTGATGACGGCGATGAGGGTGAAGCCGGGGCGGCGGCGGAGCTGGCGGAGCGCCATCGCGACATCCTGGCGGAGCTCGGCGACCCAGAACGGTTGTGTCATGTCGGACTCGAGGGCGTGAAACGAGGCGGCGGCGACCCGGGTGGTCCGCCGCCGCCAGAATGCGCCGGGGGCGTCCCGCGCACCAGAGCCCAGGGACGAACCGACGCGCGCTAAAACGCTCCGTACGGGGTCGGAGTCCTAACGCATCGAATTAGCTCGGACTGCGAAGGGCGGACTGCGAACGGCGAGGCGCGAACGGCGGACGGCGGATGTCCAGGGGAAATCGAGCGCGACTCGCGAGCCGACTCGCACAGACCCGCACCGGCGTCAGCCGTCTCGAAGCACGACCGCCGGGTCGATCCGCGACGCTCGCAACCCCGGCAGGGCCGCGGCCACGAGCGCGACAACCGCCAGAACGAGACCGACCACCACGTACGTCAGCGGGTCGATCGCCGTGACACCGTATAACTGGCTCTCGAGCACGCGCCCGAGCGCCAACGCGGCCCCAGCGCCGAACACCAGACCGACAGCGACGACCCTGCCCGCATCCGTGAGCACGAGACCCAGGATGTCCCCGCCGGTCGCGCCGACCGCCATGCGCACGGCCAGCTCGCGCTGGCGCTGGACAATGACGTTCGCCATCGCGCCCGCGAGCCCGAGCGCGGCCAGCACCAGGGCGAATGTCGCGAAGCCGGTGAGGAGCATCGCGAGCGCCCGCGGCCTCGCCGTCTCGTTGTCGACGGACTCCGCGAGAGGCGCCACGTCGCTCGGCGCGAGTGCGGCATCGACCGTCGCCAATCCTCGTCGCAGCGGCGCCACCACCGTCGCGGCGTCTGTTCGCCCGCGCGCCACGATCGCCGTGTACGCACGAGGCTGCTGGTCGAACGGCACGTACACGTCGGGCAGGAGCTCGCCCGTGATCGTCTTTCGCACATCACGCACGACGCCCACGACGGTTCGCCATTGCGCGGCGTCGCCACTCCCGACGCGGACGCTCCGTCCTATCGCGGGCGCTCGCCCCCACAGTCGCTCGGCGAGCCGTGCGCTCACCACGGCGACCGGCGGGCCATCGCGATCCGACGGCACGAACGCGCGTCCGGCGAGCACGGGGATCCGAAGGACGTCGAAGTACGCGTCGGAGATTGTGTGCGGCGTCGCCTGCGGCAGCTGTGCCGGGTCGGCTGCGGCCTGCGTTTCGTTCGCGACCGGCGCGGGCGGAGCTCCGCGAAACGGGTGCGGAAACACGGCTGCGACTCCAGTGACCGCCGGGTCGGCACCTATGGCGTGGAGCACTTCCGCCATCGCGCGGCGTCGTTCGACCGGCCCAGGATACCTCGACACGGGGAGCAGGACGTGCGCCTTGATGACGGCCGTCGGATCGAACCCGAGCGCGACGTCCGCCATCGCGGCGGCGCTGCGCAGCGTTAGGCCGGCACCGATGAGCAACGCAAACGCCAGTCCGATCTGAACGGTGAGAAGCCGGGAGCGGGTTCGGCGATCGCTCGCGCCAGCGCCTGCGCCCGCGAGCCGGAGCGCTCCGGTGAGGTCCGAGCGGGATCCGACACGTGCGTTCCGCGCGCCGATGAGGAGGAGGACCACCGCGCAGGCGCCGAGGGCCTCCGCGAGGACAGTGGCGTCGACGCGGAGCATGGCGTCGCCGCCCGGGACGGTCGCCCCCAGGCGTCGTTGCATCGTGTCGGCGATGCCGCGGATGCCGAGATGGGCAATGACGACGCCAACGGTCCCGGCGAGCCCGGTGAGCACCGCAGCCTCGACGAGAAGCTGCCGGGCGAGCCGGCCGCGCCCCGCACCTAACGCGGCACGCAC
>DASURJ010000142.1:0-3058 GCA_036280115.1 Gemmatimonadaceae bacterium | reverse complement strand
CCAGTCATGAGTTCCGAGTAGGTACTCACAACTCATGACTGGATGACTCGGCGCTGATGACCGCCGCCTGATACGAGGCTCGGCCAGACAGACAGTCAGGATTCCGTTCGACCGGGGCCTGCGCGCCTAGCATCCGCCCGTTCACGCCGGGTAATTTTTCCGGCTGTGCCGATCGCTATCCTCGACCCTTTCAGTGGCATCTCGGGGGACATGACCCTCGGCGCCCTGGTCGATCTCGGGCTCAGCGTGGAGTGGTTGACGTCGCTTCCGCAACGGCTCGGGCTCGACGGGGTGACGGCGTATGTGGCGGACGTTCGCCGAGCCGGAATCGCGTGCAAGAAAGTGGAATTCGCGATTCCACCTCAGCCGCATGGGCGGCACCTCAGCCACATCCGACGGGTCATCGAGGCCTCGGGAGCACCAGCAGAGGTGCAGGATCGGGCGGACGCCGCATTCACCGCGATCACGGCCGCCGAGGCGGCCATTCACGGCACCACCATGGAACGGGTTCACCTCCACGAGGTGGGTTCGGTCGACGCGATTCTCGACATTCTCGGATCGATCTGGGGGTTCACGCAGCTCGGCGTGACGCGCGTGTACTGCGGTACGCTGACCTTGGGCGACGGGTTCGTGGCCGCCGCGCATGGCGTCCTCCCCGTACCCGCACCCGCGACCCTCAAGCTTCTCGAGGGGCTTCGCGTACGGCCCGGTCCGGATGGGGCCGGGGAGTTGGTGACTCCGACCGGTGCCGCGCTCGTACGCGCCCTGTCATCGGGGTTCACCCCCGCAGAGTACACGCCTATTCGATCCGGCTTCGGCGCGGGAACGAAGGACCCAGCCGACCGGCCTAACGCGCTGCGCATCATTCTCGCCGAGGAATCCGGCGTTATTTCGCGCGACGCCGTCAGTGCTGCCGATGAACGCGTGACCGTGCTCGCCGCCGATATCGACGACATGTCGCCCGAGCATCTCGCGGCGGCTGCAGACGCCGCCCGCGCAGCGGGTGCGCTCGATGTGACGTGCATCACAGTCAGCATGAAGAAGGGACGGCTCGGGACGCGCATCGAGGTTCTCTGCCGAGATGAAGACGCGGCGCGGTTCGAGGCCCTACTATTCGAGCGTACCTCCACGCTCGGAGTCCGCAGAACCAGCATGGTTCGGCACGTCCTCGCACGCGATGTGCGCACAGTCGAGGTGCTCGGACACGACGTTCGGGTGAAGTTCGCGGCGTTGCCCGATGGACGGCGTCGCGCAAAGCCTGAGTATGAGGACGTGCGATCCGTGGCCGAGGCGACGGGTCGCTCGCTGCAGGATGTGAGTACGCTCGCCCACGCGGCGACGGAAAAGGCGTAAGACGCGGAACGGGTGTAGTTGGGGCAGGGTAGGATCACTGAATGCGTGGCGCTCGCGGCGTCCCGCTCCACCTAGGAGAAGGTCATGACGGTACGAAAGACGTTCCTGCTCGCGGCGTTTGCCGCCGGCGCGGCGCCTGGTGTCGCGCTCGCGCAGGCCAAGTGTGAGATCGAGGAAGGTAAGCCGAATCAGGTGAAGGACGCGCGCAACGAGCTCGTGAAGGCGGGGCTCGTTGGCAAGCCGGACGAGAAGAGGAAGCTGCTCGCAAAGGCGGTCGGCCTGCTCAACACCTCCCAGGCGAATCAGAACCCGGTGGGACGGAACTGGGTGCTCGGGCGCGCGCTCGTGACGTACCTTGCGTTACCCGAGCAGCCGGCGGTCACCGCGAAGGCCGCCGTCGGCTATCCTGGCGCGGCGCCCACGGACCAGATCGACCTGGTGCTCGCGGCCGATTCGGCGTTCGATGTCGTCGAGCAGGCGATGCCGCAGTGTGAGAGTGAGACCGAGCAATACCGGCGCGTCCCATACGTTCCGCTCGTGAATGAGGCGGTGAATCTGTACAACAACAAGCAGACGGATTCCGCCGTCGTGATCGCGCGGCGCGCGCTCGTCATCTACCCGAAGTCGCCGGTCGCGTACAATGTGATCGGGAACGCGCTGCAGGGGAAAGAAGACATCACGGGTGCGGTCGGCGCCTTCAAGCAGATGGTCGAGGCCATCGGGACCGATACCGCTTACAAGGAAGAAAAGAAGCAGGTCATGCTCAACATCGGCCAGCTACTCGCCACGCAGGCGGAGATGGCCGACAGCGCGAAAAAGCCGGAGCTTGCGAAGCAGGCCGCGGAGGCGTTCGAGGCCTACCTGAAGGAGTATCCCGGTGACGCCGGCGCGCAGTCCGGTCTCGCCCGCGCGCAACTCATGGCCGGCGACAGCGCGAGCGCGAATCAGATCTACGCGACGATGCTGTCGAATCCCGACCAGTACTCCGACATGCAGCTGATGGAAGCCGGGGTCAACGCGGCGCGCGCGGATCGCGCAAAAGAAGCGGCACAACTGTTCGAGGCGGGGCTCAAGAAGAACCCCTACTATCGCGATGGCCTCTTCAATCTGGCGGTGACGTACCTGCAGACCGATCAGCTCGACAAAATGCCGCCGGTCATGGAGCGTCTCATCTCGGTGGATCCGAACAACCCCGAGAACTACCGCGTGTTCGTGAACTACTACCAGGAGAAGGCGAAGACCGAGAAGGTGGCGGCGAACAAGAAGGCGGTCAACGACTCGGTTCTGAAGTACTACAAGCTGTTCAGCGAGCCGGCGGCGAAGGTGACGTTCAACCTCTTCAGTCACGACGGACCGAACCACACGCTGGCCGGGAACATCGAGAACCTCTCGGCGGCGGCGAAGACGTACACGCTCAAGGTCGACTTCCTGGACAACACCGGTGCAACCGTCGCGACGCAGGAAGCGACTGTGGCCGCCGTGGAACCGAAGGCCTCGAAACCCTTCCGCATCACCGTCGAGAAGGAAGGCGTCGTGGCGTTCAAGTACGCCCCGGTGGACAAGTAGCACGGGCACCGCGCCTCGCGGCGCGCGCCCAGGGTGGAACATTGCGAGCGCCGAACCCAAAGGGTTCGGCGCTCGCTCGTTTCGCGACCCGCGGGAGTTCGACCGAGCATCCGCTGGCGTGAGCGAAGTGATTATCGGC
>DASURJ010000141.1:0-5178 GCA_036280115.1 Gemmatimonadaceae bacterium | reverse complement strand
CCCGCCCTCCGACGCCTCGAGGACAACGGGTGGGTCACCTCGGAGTGGGGGCTGTCCGAGAACAACCGGCGCGCCCGCTTCTATACCATCACACGTGCCGGCCGCGCGCACCTGCGCGCTGAAGCGAGCGTGTGGTTCCGCTATGCGGGCGCGGTGACCCAGGTCCTCCGCGCGGCGCCGAGCATCGCGTAAGGCGCCTGGGTATGGAGCCTGGCCGCAAGCCCCCTGCCTGGCGGCGTTACCTCAGGTTCTGGGGCGCCGACGTCGATGCGGATGTCGACGACGAGCTCCAGTTTCACCTCGACATGCGGGCCCGCGACTATGAGGCGTGTGGCCTGACGGCGCGCGACGCACGCGACGCAGCCGTGGAACGGTTCGGCGATGTGAGTGGCATTGGCGGCGCGCTCCGCGCCCACGACCGGCGTCGCGAGCGCGAACGCCAGAGGAAGGAATACATGAGCGACTTCTCGAGCGACGTCCGGTTCGGGCTCCGTGCGTTCGTCCGGGCGCCCGCCTTCACGACCGTCGCGCTGCTCACGATCGCCCTCGGCATCGGCGCGACCACGGCGATCTTCAGCGTCGTGAACGCCGTCATCCTGCGGCCACTGCCCTATCCCGACGCCGACCGTATCGTGCAGGTGTGGATGGACAACCGGCGCATGGGACTCGCGGAGGACCTCCACTCCTGGCCGAACTACGCCGACCTTCGCGACCAGAATCGCGTGTTCTCGCACATGGCCGCGTACGCGACCGGCGGCTACAACATCACGGGCGGATGTCGCGAGGGTGAATGCGAGCCGCGTCGGGTGGCCGCGCTCTTTTCCACGGCCGATCTCTTCGACGTCCTCCGTGTCGCCCCGGCCATGGGCCGCGGCTTCAGCGTGCAGGAGACAGTGCCTGGCAGCGACGCCGTGGTTGTCATCAGTCACGGACTGTGGACGGGGCTGTTGGGGGCGGACCGGAACGTCCTCGGTCGCACGGTGCGATTGAACGGGCGCGAGCGAACCGTCATCGGCGTCCTTCCGCCGACGTTCGCGTTCCCCAACCGTGACACCGACGTCTGGGTGCCGCTCGCGCTCGACGAGGAAGCCAGGCAGTTCCGCGGTAGCTTCGGCTTTTGGTCCGTCGCTCGACTCCGTCCCGGCGTCGAGTTCTCGCGTGCGGTCTCGGACCTGACCGCCATCGCGGCCCGGCTGGAGCAGCAGTACGCGGACGTCAACCGGGACCTGGGCGTCCACCTCGTCCCACTCCCGGAACAGGTCATCGGCCGCTCGTTGCGGACCTCGCTCTGGGTGATGCTTGCGGCCGTCGGCGCGGTACTGCTCATCGCGTGCGCCAACGTGGCCAACCTCATGCTGTCGCGTGCCGCCGTGCGCGAGCGTGAGATCGGCGTGCGTGTGGCGCTCGGCGCGGCACGAGCGCGCCTCGTCCGGCAGCTCCTCACCGAAAGCGTCCTCCTGTCAGTCATCGGAGCCGCGTTAGGCGTCGGCCTCGCCTGGGCGGGACTACGCGTCCTCACGAGCCTCGCCCCGGCGGACATCCCGCGACTGGACCAGGTACGCATCGACCTTCGCGTGCTCGGCGTCGCGCTCGGGCTGGCGGTCATCACCGGGATCGCGTTCGGGCTCGCCCCCGCCCTGCAGTCCTCGCGCGCGGCAGTCGGGAGCGCCTTGCGGGAAGCGACGCGCGGTGGGACGAGCGGCCGGCGCGCCCAGCGGCTCCGGCGGTCGCTCGTCGCCGCTCAGATCGCGCTCGTCGTCGTCCTCCTGATCGGCGCGGGGCTGCTCATTCGCAGCTTCATTCATCTGCAGCGCGTCGATCTCGGCTTCCGCCCCGACAACCTGCTCACCATGCGGCTGTCGCTGCCGGGCGCGAAGTACCAGACCCCGGAATCCCGGGTCGCGTTCTTCGACGCCCTCGTCGACCGCACCCGCCAGCTACCCGGGGTGCAGGGCGCCGCCCTCATCGAGGACATCTTCCTCAGCGCCACGCCGACCTCGACGACGTTCACCATCGAGGGACGTGAGATGACCCAGGAGGAGCGCAGCATCGAGGTGCCACTCGACGCCGTGTCTCCGGACTACTTCAAGGTCATGGGGATCCCACTCCGGGAGGGGCGCACCTTCACCGCGTCCGACAACCAGGCCGCGCCGCCCGCCGTCATCATCAACGAGAACATGGCGCGCCGCTTCTGGCCGAACGAAAGTCCGGTCGGGAAACGCTTCAAGTACGGGGGCGTGGACAGCCAGGCGCCGTTCATGACCGTCGTCGGCGTCGTCGGCGACATGCGCCGCACCGGCTTCGACGCTCCCGTGCGGTACGAGACGTTCCGGCCACACAAACAGCGTGCCGTCGGGTTCCTCACGCTCGTGGTGCGCACGGCGGGCGATCCGGCCCGGCTCGTCCCGGCGGTGCGCGCAGAGGTCAAGTCCGTCGATCCCGACCAACCGGTGTTCGAGGTGGCGTCGATGGACCAACTGCTTGGGGCAATGGTCGCCCAACGGCGTTTCAGCATGGCGCTGCTCGGCACCTTCGCCACGCTCGCCCTCGTGCTGGGTGTGGTCGGCGTGTACGGGGTGACGTCCTACCTGGTTGCGCAGCGCACCCGTGAAGTCGGCGTCCGGCTCGCGCTCGGCGCGCAACCAGGTCAGGTTGTCAGTATGGTCGTCCGGCAGGGCATGGCTGTCGCCGCCGCCGGACTCGTCGCGGGTCTCGCTGGCGCCCTGGCGGCCGGACGGCTCTTGACGGGGCTGTTGTACGGCGTCGGCCCCCACGATCTCGGCACTTTCGCCGGCGTGACTGCCGTGATCGCAGTGGCGACGCTCGCGGCCAACTGGGTGCCGGCCCTTCGCGCCGCCCGCGTCGACCCCCTCACTGCGTTGCGCAGCGAGTGACACCGTGACACCATGGACCCCGTGCCGGCCGGGCTCGGGTGCATGGTACTGTTCGACGACATCGGCGTCCTTCGCGACCGCGACCTCTGGCTGGAGTTACGCGCGCGCGATCCCGCGAGCGTGCAGCGCGGCTGGGTTCCGGCCTACCACTTCGCCATGCGACTCGACGGCGTCGAGCGCGCTGTCGGCCGGCTCGGCTTCCGTGTCGGAAGTACCTACGCCATCGAGCATTTCGCCGGCCATGTAGGGTACGAGGTCCTACCAGCCTACCGCGGCCACCACTTCGCGGAGCGGTCCTGCCGGCTGGTGCTACCGCTCGCGCGACGGCACGGGTTTAGCGAGCTTTGGATCACCTGCAACCCCGACAACTGGCCATCGCGCCGCACGTGCGAGCGGCTCGGCGCCCAGCTGGTCGAGATTGTCGACGTGCCCGCCGATAGTGACGTCTACCGGCCGGGCAGCGAGCAGAAGTGCCGGTACCGGCTCGTGCTGTGATGGGTTCGTGCGACACGTCGTAGCACGCACCCACGCATCTCCTGCGCGTCCGCGGCTCGTTCGATAGTTTCCGTCGAGCTCGCCAAGACATCTGACCGTGAATGACGTCCTACAGCTCCACCTCTGATCTCTACACCCTGCTCGTCGACAGCATCCAGGACTACGCAATCTTCGTCCTCGATGCCACGGGTCACGTTGTGAGCTGGAACCCCGGTGCGCAGCGCATCAAGGGGTACGAGGCGTCGGAGATCATCGGGCGCCATTTCTCGGTCTTTTACCCGCCCGAGGACCTCGCGAAACCTCCCTACGAGCTCGAGGTCGCCGCCGCCACCGGTCGGTTCGAGGATGAAGGCTGGCGACTCCGAAAGGACGGCACGCGATTCTGGGCGAACGTGGTGATCACGGCACTCCGTGCGCCGGAAGGAGAACTGGTCGGCTTCGCGAAAGTGACCCGCGATCTCACGGAACGAATCAACGCGCAGCACAAGGCGATCGAGGACGCGCGTCGACTCGCCTCGGAGGAAGCGCTGCGCACTGCCGCCGAGATCCGCGCGCGCGAGCTCTCCTGGCTTCTCGAGCGCCTGAAAAACCAGGCCGAGGAGCTCGCGCGCCAACGCGCCGAGGCCGACGCGGCCAACCGCACGAAGAGTGAGTTTCTCGCCGCGATGTCCCACGAGCTCCGCACACCGCTCAACGCGATCGCCGGCTACGTGGAGCTCCTCATGCTCGGCGTGCGCGGAGCGCTGACCGAAGCACAACGCGCGGATCTCGCGCGGATTCAGCGCAGCCAGCAGTACCTGCTCAGCCTCATCAACGACATCCTCAACTTCAGTCGGCTCGAGGCCGGGCACGTCACCTATGACATCGAGTCCATCTCGGTGGCGTCGGTCATCGAGAACGTCGTCGCCATGATTGCGCCGCAGACGACGGCAAAAGCGATCGACTTTCGGCGCGTCTCGTGTCCGGCCGACCTCCGCGCGCGAGGCGACGCGTCGAAGGTGGAGCAGGTGTTGCTCAACCTGCTGTCGAACGCCGTGAAGTTCACGCCGGAGAACGGCCGCGTGACATTGCGGTGTACCGCGCAGCCCGACCGTGTTCTCGTGCACGTCGAAGACACGGGGCTGGGGATTCCGCTCGATCGGCAGGCGGAAATCTTCGAGCCCTTCGTGCAGCTCGACCGCACGCTCCAGAGCCCGCGCGATGGCGCTGGCCTCGGGCTCGCGATCAGTCGTGACCTCGCGCGGGGCATGGGCGGTGAGCTCACGGTCGTGAGTGAGGTCGGCGTGGGGTCCACGTTCACCCTGAGCCTGCCGCGCGACACCATCGCTTCTCTATCGAACGGGGCAGCAGACCGGCCGGCCGACGGCCCGCGTTAGGACCGCGCCACCAGGGCCGACGTGGCTCGCAGCTTTCTCGAATCCGCCTTCACGAGCACCCTCCCGTCGTTCGCGATCGACTGGGAGGTTCAGCGACGCGCATACCCGCCTGGGAACCCGCCGTCGGATGCGGACTTCCTCGCGTCGCTCCGTGCTCACGTCCTCCACCTACTCGCCGATGGGCGAGTAGCTGAGACATCGCGGTTCTTCTACGCACTCGAGCGCATGCTCGGCGACGCCGACCCGGTGCTGAGAGACCTCCTGGAGCGTGATCTCATCGGCGGCCTTGCCGCGGACTGCCGGTCCGCGGCGATCGACGCGCACCGGGTAGACCCATACCTTGGCCCGCACACGCGCGGGGCGTGGGCTGCTTCGGACACCCGTTAGGAGTCGATAGGGGTCAGAGTCCTAAC
>DASURJ010000140.1:0-6026 GCA_036280115.1 Gemmatimonadaceae bacterium | reverse complement strand
AGCTATCGGCTATCAGCAGAGTGAACCCCCGGGTGCCTGTGGACTGGACGCCGCTCTCGGTCCCGATCGGGCGCAGCTCAGTTCTGCAGCGCCTGCGTCGGCTCCACCCGGGTCGCTCGCCGGGCCGGCACGACGCTCGCCGCCAGCGCCACCGCCGCCAACACGAGCGGGACGAGCGCGAACGTCACCGGGTCCGTCGTCCCGATCCCGTACACCAGGCTCCCGAGCAGCCGACTCGCGAGACGCGCCAGCAAAGCGCCGACGACGATCCCGAGCACCACCGGACGCATCCCCTGCCCGACGACCAATCGCACCACGCCGCCCGGCGTCGCGCCAAGCGCCATGCGGAGACCGATCTCTCCTGTCCGCTGCGTCACGAAATACGCGACCACGCCGTAAATCCCCACCGCGGCCAGCACGAGCCCGATCATGCCGAGCGCCGTGAGCAGCATCGTGTTGAAGCGACCCGTGGCGAGCGAACGTGCGAGGCGTTCGTCCATCGACCGCACATTGAACAGCGGGAGGGTCGGGTCGACACGACCCACCGCCGCCTGCAGTTGTTTTGCCATCGTGCGCGGGTCGCCCGTGGTGCGCGCGATGATGAACATCGACCGCTGCATGGCGCGCCACAGGACGGCGGGTGTCTGCGCGTTCGCGAAATACAGTTGCGGTCGCACCTCTTCGCGCAACCCGTCATCGTGCGCGTCGCCAACGACACCCACGACAGCGCACTTCATCCGCTCGCCCGTGGCATCGCGCACCGTCGGAATCACCTTCCCGAGCGCGGATTCGTTAGGCCACACGGTGCGCGCGGCCGTCTCGTTGACGATGATGGCGCACGGGGCGCCGGCCACGTCTCGGTCGGTGAAGTCCCGACCCTGCTTGATCGGGATGCCGAGCGTTCGGAACACACCGGGCGTGGCGATGCGGAAGTTGAACGAGACCGAGTTACTCGGGTCGTCTGCCCGGCCCTCGGGTACGAACGATGCCGCCGCGGAGAGCCCCGGGATCGGGAGCACCGTGATCCCCGCCGCCGACACAACCCCCGGCTCCGAGGACACCTCGGCGATGATGCGATCGTACGCGCGAATGACGCTCTCGACGCTATCGTAGCTCGCTTCGGGGAGCGCGATCCAGGCACTGAACACGTGGTTCGGGTCGAAGCCCGGCTCGACCCGCTCGAGCAGAATCGCGCTCCGAATGAGCAGGCCTGCGCCGACGAGCAACATGAGAGACAACGCCACCTCGGCGGCCACGAGGAGCTGGCGGACGCGGTCGCGCGTCGCGGTGCCGGTGCCGCGCCCCCCTTCGCGCAACGTGCCCTGGAGGTTCGCCCGCGCCGTCCGGAATGCCGGGACGATCCCGAAGACGACACTGCTGAGCAGCGTCACGCCTAACGCGAATGCCAGCGTCATCGGATCCAGCCCGGCCTCATCCAGTCGCGGCACGCTCTCCGGCGCCGCCGCACGCAATGCGCGAACCGCCCAGAACGCGAGGAGCAGCCCGGCGGTACCGCCAACCGCGCCCAGCACGAGACTCTCCGTGAACAGTTGCCGGAGGACTCGGCCGCGCCCGGCACCCAACGCTGCCCGAATCGCGATCTCCTTGCCGCGTCCCGCGCCGCGAGCCAGCAACAGGTTCGCGACGTTCACGCACGCGATGAGCAACACGAACCCGACAGCGCCGAGCAGGATCAGTAGCCGCGACCGATACTGTCCGACGTACACCTCGGTTAGCGATGCGAGGCGAACGCCCCTGCCCCTGTTCTCCTCGAGCTCGGTCTCGAGCGTTTTCGCGATGGCCGACATCTCCTGCTGGGCCTGCGCGAGCGAAACGCCGGGCCGCAGGCGTGCGATCACGGCGAGATACCCTTTGCGCGAATCGGCTTTCTCCTCGGGGGTGAACGCGAGGGGCACCCAGATGCGCGCATCCGACGCGATGGCGTCGGCCGACGCCGGTACCACGCCGACGACCACGTGCTCGATGCCGTTGAGCCGGATCGGCTTGCCGAGCAACGAGGAGTCCGCGGCGAAGCGATCGCGCCAGAAACGGTCACTCAATACGACGACGTTCCCCTGGCCGGCCTGGTCCTCGTCAGGCGAGAAGACCCGTCCGATCGTCGCGCGAACCCCGAGCATCGGGAAGTAGTCGGCAGAGACGCGTGACGCCGTCACCTGCTCGGGCGCCCGGTCGCCGGTAATGAGGGTGAGGTTGCGATACTCGACCGGCGCGATCCGCTCGAACGACCGCGCCCGCTCCCGCCAGGCGATGAAGTTCGCGGCCGCGGTGCTGGCGTCCGACTCGCGCGAATGCGAGTAGACACGAACCAGCCGGTCCGGCTCCGCGAACGGGAGTGGACGGAGTACGACCGCGTGGACGATGCTGAAGATGGCCGTGGTGGCGCCGATGCCGATCGCGAGCGTGAGCGCAGCCACCGCGGTGAACCCGGGCATTCGCGCCAGCTGGCGCAGCGCGTATCGCACATCCTGCGCGAGCTCGTGGAACCATTCCGCACGTTGCATATCTCGATCTCTCCCTTCGCCGATCCGGCGACAGGTGTCGTTGACTCGTTGGATGTCGCCGAAGCGGCTGATCGCTTTGGCGCGCGCGAGCTCGGGGTCCAGGCCGCGCGCCATGTACTCGCGCGTGCGCATCTCGATGTGAAACGCGAGCTCGGCGTCGACTTCGTCAGCGACGCTCGCCTTCCACAGGAGGGAGCGGAGTTGCCGCCCGAAGGCGGCCGGCCGTGGCATCGCGCGCTCGTGAGCTCGGTCTCACCGCCTCGTCAGGCGGGGAGCAGGATGCGCGAGACGGCGCCGGCAAACCGCGCCCACTCCTCGGTCTCGGCGCGGAGCTGCCGCTTGCCGGCGGTGGTGAGACTATAGAGCTTGGCCTTCCGGCCAAGCTCGGACTCGCCCCATTCGGCTTCGATCCACCCTTTGCGCTCCATGCGATAGAGCGCGGGGTAGAGCGATCCTTCTTCGATCACGAGCTGGTCGCCACTCGAGTCCTCGAGCCAGCGCGCGATGGCGTACCCGTGGCGCGGGCCCCAGCTGAGGGTCTTGAGGATGAGCGCGTCGAGCGTGCCGTGGAGGTCTTTTGCGGCAACGGGCATCTGTTTACCTAGACAGTCTGGGCTTCGCACAAAGGTGGCGCGAGATGCCTAGACTGTCAAGGTAACCACCCCGAAACGGCGCCGGGGCCGGCGAACTGCGCAGGACCCTTCAGGGGACCCTCAGGGGCGCAGCGCCGTTACGTCGTCACTACAGGCTTCTGTTCTTTCTTGAGCTCTGCCGTCCCCGGAACGATGGCTTCCAGCCCCGCCGCCTTCAGCAGCGCGTTGATCTTCGGCAGGAGCTCGTCCAGCGACGTCTTCACCGATGTGAGCCGCGTCTGCAGCTGCTTCGTCAGCGTATCGAACACCGCGTACGTCTGCCGCGTCGGCCGATAGTCGCCGCTCGCCACGTTCGCGAGCGCCGCGATCTTGTTATTCAGCTTGATCGGGTAGTTCAGCGGGTCCTGGTTACTCTGGTTCCGGACCTGGTAGATCTCCTGCTCCTCGGCGCTCAGGCGCTCCATGAGCTGCCCCGCGAGCTGCTGGTACTCCGCCGCCTGGGGCTTGCCGGCGATCTTCTCGCGGCGGTCGTCCACCTGGAAGCGGACGTTGCGCACCGTGCGCACGGCGTTGTTCGCGGCGCTCACCGTGTCGCGTACCCTGATCAGGAAACGGAACTGCTCCTGGTAGTCGGCGAGCGTGGACGTCGACCGCGGGTCCTTTCGGAGCACGAACGACTGCGTTTGCGTGTCGTTACCGACGCGGAGCCTGACGCGATACGTGCCCGGGGGAGCAATGGGGCCGTTGGTGTTCGCCGCCCACATGATGATGTTCTCGAACCGGACCGCGTCAGGGTAGCGCAGGTTCCAGGTGAACGTGTTGAGGCCGGCCTTGTTCGGCACGCGGGGCGGGCGAGGCGGTCCGCCCGGACCACCGCCACCGCCTCCCTGCCCCGGCGCGACGGCAAGGAGCTTTTCGATGCTGTCCGGCGTCAGCCCGGCCCGCGTCAGGCTGTCTCGGCGCGCGGTCCGACGCTGCTCGCCGCGCAGGCTGTCGGCGAGCGTGGCCGAGTCGGGGTTGCTGGTGTACGTCTGGATCACCTGGCCGCGCGCGTCGAGGAAATCGAGCATCACGACCTGGTTCGGTCGGCTGAGGGAGTAATAGACGGTCGCGCCCGACGGCGGGTTCGCCCCCGTGGTTCCGCCGCCGCCACCGCCACCGCCGCCGAATCCGCCGCCCCAGTTGATGCGATACGCGTCGCGGGGCTTGAACAGATGCGCGCTCTTCGCGGCGATCGCCGGCGTCAGCTGCCGCAGCGCCGAGAGGTCGTCCATCACGTAGAACCCGCGCCCGTGCGTGGCAACGATCAGGTCACCATCCTTGATGGTCATGTCGTGCACCGGGACTGGCGGGAGGTTGCGCTGCAGCGATTGCCAGCGCGCGCCGTCGTCGAACGACACCCACACGCCACGCTCGGTACCGGCGAACAGGAGCCCGCGGCGCACCGGATCCGCGCGTATGACACGCGTGAACTCCGTCTCGGCGATGCCAGTCACGATCTTCGTCCACGACCGGCCGCAATCGCTGGTCCTGTACAGGATGGGCTGCTTGTCGCCCTGCTGATAGCGATTCGCCGCGATGTAGGCGCCGCACGACGCATAACGCGACGGCTCGATGATGGAGATGCGCGTGAAGTCGCCGATGTCCGTCGGGGTGACGTTCGTCCAGTTCGCGCCGTTGTTGCGCGACACCCAGACGTAGCCGTCGTCGGTGCCGGCCCAGAGCAGTCCCGGCGTGACCGGGGACTCGTCGAACGCGAAGATGAGCGCGTACGTCTCGACGCCCGTCTGGTCCTTCGTGATCGGGCCGCCTGACGGGCCCATCGTCTTCGGATCGCGCCGCGAGAGGTCTGGCGACACCCGCGTCCAGCTCTCGCCCTCGTTCGTCGACCGGTACAGGAAGTTGCCGGCGGCGTAGAGCACGTTCGGCGCATGGCGGGAGAACACGATGGGGTACGTCCACTGGAACCGGATCGGGATGTCCTCGGACGAATACCCCATGGGGTTGTTCGGCCACACGGTCACGTTGCGCTCGAACCCGGTCCGCATGTCCTTGCGCGTCATCAGGCCGCCGTAGTTCCCGGCGAAGACGATGTCCGGCTTCGTCGGATGCGGCGTGACGTAGCCCGACTCGCCGCCGCCAGCGTCTGCCCAGTGCCCCATCCGGATCCCGCCCTCGATGCGGCTCGGTCCGCAGAGCGTCGAGTTGTCCTGCTGCGCGCCGCAGATCTTGTACGGGAACTCGTTCGTCGTCGCGACGTGATAGAACTGCGCGGTCGCGAAGTCCTGATCGGTCCACGATTGCCCGCGATTGTACGACACGTTGGCGCCGCCATCGTTCGCGTTGATCATCCGCAGAGGATCGTTAGGCGCGATCCAGAGGTCGTGGCTGTCGCTGTGCGGAACGCCGATGTTCTGCGGGAACGTCTTGCCCCCGTCGCGCGAGCGGAAGAACTGCACGTTGAGCGCGTACACCATGTTCGTGTCGCGCGGGTCGGCGTAGATGTGCGTGTAATACCACGCGCGCTGCCGCAGCTTGCGCTCGCCGTTGATGAACTGCCACGTCGCGCCCGCGTCGTCGGACCGGTAGACGCCCCCCGAGTCGTGCTCCACGAGCGCCCAGATGCGACTCGGCTTCGCGGGTGAGACGGCGATGCCGATCTTGCCGAAGATCCCCGCCGGGAACCCCTTCGCGGTCTTCGTGAGGTTCGTCCAGGTGCGGCCGGCGTCGGTGCTCTTGTACAACCCGCTGCCCTCGCCACCGCTGGACATGGACCACGGCGTCCGGCCGGCCTGCCAGAACGCGACGTAGATGACATCGGGGTTCGATGGATCGAACTGGAAGTCGATCGCACCCGTGGAGTCGTTCACGAACAGGATCCTGTTCCACGTCTTGCCGCCGTCCGTCGTCT
>DASURJ010000139.1:0-2962 GCA_036280115.1 Gemmatimonadaceae bacterium | reverse complement strand
CTCGCGCGGTACTTCGAGCAGATGAAGGCGATCGTCGAGCGCCACGGCGGCTCGATCCGCTTCGACAGCGCGCCCGGTCACGGCACGACGTTCATCACCGAGCTCCCCTATACGGCTCCCGTGACGTCGACGGGTGCCGGTCACGCGGGCCATCGGCTGCTCGTCCTCGACGATGACCGGGACATGCTGAGCGTGCTGCGGTCGCTCTGCGAGCCGCTGGGGTCCGTGACGGCGGCGGGCTCGCCTGACGAGGGCTGGCGCGCGCTCACGAGCGCCGCGTACGATGCGATCGTCATCGACCCGAGCGCGCCGGAATCCGCGGGCATCGCGCTCGTGCGACGGGTTCGCGAGCTCCCCGGCTACGCGGACGTGCCCGTCCTCGTGTTCTCCGCGCGCGAGTTCTCGGACGCCGAGCTGTCGGGCGTGACGCTGGCGCCGTCACACGCGTTCGTGAAAACGCGTGACCGCGAGCAGGACCTGCTGCTTCGCCTCAAAGCTGTACTCGCGGTGCGCCGGCCTCGGCGACCGGTGGCCGTTCCCGCGTAACACCCGCGTGCGGGGGACGCGTCAGCGCGCCGCGGCGCGCTCTCGCCACAACGGGATCTTACCCGACAGGGTGCGGAAGCTCACCGGCTTCGAGACGTAATCGAGCGCGCCGGCGCGGAGCGCGCGGATCTGATCCCCCTCGGTGCCGTTGCCGGTGATGAACACGACGGCGTATACGTCGGGCCGCTCGGCGCGGAGGCGCTCGTGTACCGCGTGGCCGTCGAGCCCCGGGAGGTCGACATCGAGCAGCACGAGCGGACGGCGACCGTCCGCCCGGAAGCCGAGGAGTGCCTCGAGGGCCGCCACGCCGTTGTTGAACGCGCGGAAGGAGAGACCGGCGGCCCGCAGCACGTACTGCACCATGTCGGACAGCGCCGGGTCGTCCTCGATGAGGATGATATCGGGCGCGAGCCCGGCTTCGTCGCGGCGCCACCGCCTAACGAGCGATGCCCTGTCCTGCCGCGACATCTCGATCGCCTCGTCGGCGCCGCGCCGGAGCGCGGACGGGTCGGCGCCGACGTCGGCCGAATCCACCACGCCGCACCGCCACGCCGGCGCCCCCTCGGAGCGACCGAACACGAGCGCCTCGAAGAGCGATTCGGCGAGCTCCGCGTCGCCCTCGAGCACTGCCATGAGCGAGACGCCGTCATGATAGCCGACGACACTCGCGGAGCTCGCGACCGCGTTCGCGATGCGTTGCGTCTCGCGGAGCCACCCGGTCGCCGCGTCGCCGACGAGATCGTCGACGTCCGGTCGGACGATCACCATGGCCACCGAGCGCCGAGCCTCCGCGGCGGCCGCCGTGAATCGCGTGACGTCGCTCGCCGTGCGCGGCGGAAGCGGCAAACCCGTCCCCGGGTGGCGACCCTCGCTGAGCCGCACGACGCGCTGGCGCTCGAGGTGACGCGCGATACAGGCGCGCAGCTCCGGCGCCGCGATGGGCTTCGCGAGGAAATCATCCACGCCGGCGCGACGCGCCTGCTCCTTCGTGCGCTCTTCCGTGTCGGCAGAGATGAGCACGATCGGCAGGTCGCGGTACGCCGGCAGCGTGCGGAGCTCGCGGGCGAGGTCGATCCCCGACACCTCCCCCATCCGCACGTCCATGACGAGCAGCGACGGGGCCGTTGCGGCCAGCTGCTCGTGCAGTGCGCGCGGATGCTCGCACGTCATGATGCGAATCCCCTCGCTCTCGAGCAGGAACTGGACGATCGTCAGGATCGACGGGTCGTCGTCCAGCACGAGGATGGTGGCGCCGGCCGTCGAGCTGCCGAGCGACAGGCGATCCGCGATGTCGAACAGCGTCCCGAGCTCATCGCTCACGTCGACCGTGGCAACGCCCGCGGCGGCCGCGGCTGCGGCATCGTCGAGGGTCGCTCCCTGTGCGAGCGCGATCAGCGGGACGTTCGCACCGGCACTGAGCTCCCGGAGCTCGGCGATCTGCTCGACCGACACCACGACGACGTGCGGGGCAACTTCGCGGAGCGCGGCGGCCGTGAGGTCGCCCGCCCGGCCGGACGTGAGCTGATAGCCCCGCAGTGCGGCGTCCGATCGGAGCGCGCGCGCATAGTTCGGCGCGACGTCCACGAGCAGCATCCGACGGCGCGAGGGGCTCACATGTCCGATCGCTGCCTCTGCCGACATGGCGAGGCGAAGCGCGCTGACGAAATGTCCGATGATTGTGGCGCGCTGAGTGCGCTCGAGCGTGGGGTCGTTCTCCCAGTCGCCAACGCGTTGCTCGAGCTTCGCCGCCAGCCGGCTCGCTTCCGCGAAGCCGTAGCTTCCGGCGGTTCCGTGCACGCGATGCAACTCGCGGCGCAACGCCGCGATCGCGTCCGGCGACGTCGGCTCGGTTCCGAGCTGACGCGCCAGATCTTCGAGCATCGTGATTGTCCCGGCGCTGGTTTCGCGAAAGCGCTCGCGCAACGTCCGCAGCGCATCGCTCGCCCGTGCGACGGTTTGGGCGCTCGCCATCAAACGGTCATGGAAACGGAAAGGCGGACGCCGAAAGAGACACCGGCGAAAGCCGGGTCGGGGCGCCGTGACGTCGTACAGTCCAAGGACGTCCCAGAGCTGAGGCCGGTCACGCCACATCGCCGGCCAATCACCCCGCAGACGGACCCCGGATGAAGCTGCTGTGCGCCGATGACGAGCCGGATCTGCGAACGATCCTGGAGCTCGCGTTATCGATCGATCCCGGCTTCGACGTCGAGATCGTGTCATCCGGGGCAGAGCTCCTCGAACGGGCGGCGCAAGGCGGCTACGACGCGTTCGTGCTCGATGGCATGATGCCCGGGCTGGATGGCTATGAGACGTGCCGTCGCCTCAAGAACGACCCGAGCACAGCGGCCGTTCCTGTGGTGTTCCTCACAGCAAAAACCCAGCAGGACGAAATGCGTCGCGCGCTCTCCCTCGGGGC
>DASURJ010000138.1:0-11800 GCA_036280115.1 Gemmatimonadaceae bacterium | reverse complement strand
GCGTCTCCGGGCTGTTCGGCGACATGGACGACTCGCGCGCGCACGGCCGCGATGAGCGGATGCTGGTAAAGTCGTTCTTCGAGGGGCAGGAGTTTCTCTATCGGCTCGTGAAGGAACTGTCGAGCCGGCGTCCGGTTTCGTAAGTCCCACGGAGCAGCCCCGGTACGGGCCAGCTCGGTAGGACGGCGGTACGAGTTGCCCATTGACGACGGCGCGCGGAAAGAACACTGTCGCGGCGACGGCAACTGAACGCTCCTTGGCCGCACTGGAGGATCCCCACGATGCACACATCGTCCCTCGCCGCGCGCGTGATGCGCGCGGCGGCTGTCATCGGTCTCATCGTCGCGGCGGCCTGCGCACCGGACGCGCCGAGCGTCGTCGCGCCGCCACCGACGGACGCAAACCTCATTGCGGTCGGTCGACCGGACGACCTTGGGCCCGCGCGCGCCGCGCAGGCGCGTCACACCGGACGCCTCCTCGGCAACCGCGACGTCCTCGGCACCGGTATCGGCCGGCTCTCCGACGGCCGTCCGGGGATCACCGTGTATGCGCGAAACGCGGCTGCCGCCGCGCGACTCCCGCGCGAGCTCGATGGCATTCCCGTCGTCGCCGAAGTGACGGGAGACATCACGGTGTTGCCGGCGGTCGCGAGAGTGAAGCCACAGCCAAAGCCTGACCGCCCGCCGGGTGGAGGCAACGGGGGTGGCGGCGGGACGATCAAGCCGACGGACTACGCGCGACCGGCGTACATCGGCATGTCGACCGGGAACGCAGGCGAATGCGCGTCCGGCACGATCGGGGCGAAGATCTCGAAGGGCGGAACGATCTACGCGCTCAGCAACAATCACGTGTTCGCGCGTGAGAACGATGGCGCGAGCGGCGAAACGATTTACCAGCCGGGGCGCTACGACCTCAACTGCGCCTCGGGCGCTCAGTACGAGTGGGGGACGCTGTCCGCGTACAAGGACATCAGCTTTGGCGGCAACAACACTGCTGACGCGGCGCTCGCACGCGTAACGAACGCGGCGAACCTCGTTGGTTCGACGCCTCCGGGTGTGTCGTACGGGAGCCCGAGCTCCACGCTGGCCAACGCGTCGCTCAACTTGGCGGTGCAGAAGTTCGGCCGCACAACCGGCCACACGACGGGCGTGATTGTCGGCGTGAACGTGACCATCCGCGTGCAATACTCGAGCGGCATCGCAACCTTTGTGAACCAGATCCAGATTCGTGGCGACAAGGGGGCATTCAGCAGGTCCGGCGACTCGGGGTCGTTGATCGTGACTCGCACCGGCAATCACCCGGTGGGCCTGTTGTTCGCCGGCGGTCAGACGTCCACGTTCGCGAACACGATCCAGGACGCCCTGCAGGCGGTTGGTGGCGGATCGATCGTTCCGTAGGCTCACGCGGAGACGCGTGCCCGATCGGGGAGTAAGCGCCGCGGTCCTCTGCGCTCTGGCGCTCGGGGCCGCGGCGTGTTCGTCCCCTGCACGTCAAGGCAGCGACACGATGATCGCGAAGCAGCCGATAGAGCTCGTCCTCCGCACGCACACCGACTCGCTGATGCGCCTGCCCGGTGTCGTGGGCACCGCGATCGGCCTGTGCGACAGCACGCCGTGCATCAAGGTGCTCGTCGCTCGCTCGACGCCCGAGCTCCGACGGTCGGTGCCCGACTCGCTCGACGGGTGGCGTGTCGTGCTGGAGGAGACGGGGGTCATCCGGCCGCAGGACACACGCGATACCGGGACTCGCTGAGCGAGCGCCTTGCCCGTCCCCAGCGCCGGGGCTAGCATCGGCGTACTATCGACGCACGGCCGTCTCTGGGACGGCCACGCTCACGCCACCTTCCAGGAGAGCCTGCATGCGTCTCGCCCCGCCGCTAGCGAGCGGCTTCCTCCTGGCCGCCGCGGTGCTGTCGCCGCGCGCCGTCCAGGCCCAGAACGATACCTGGGCACTCACGAACGCACGCATCGAGACTGTCACTCGCGGGACCATCGAGAAGGGCACGATCGTCATCCGCGACGGCCTCATCGAGGCGGTGGGCGCCAACGTCTCGCCTCCGGGCGATGCCCGCGTGGTGGACCTCGCCGGCCGCACCGTCTACCCAGGCCTCATCGACCTGACGTCGTCCATGGGACTTCCGGCACCCGCCGTGGGCGGCGGCGGATTCGGTGGTGGCGGCGGCGGAGGGGGCCAGGGATCGGCACAGGGTGCGAACCGTCCGCGTTTCGTGGGGCTCGAGCCGGGCCGCTTGATCGCGACCGAGGTGAATCCGCCGGACGGCGACCTCCGCGCAGCGCGCGATGCCGGGATCACCACCGCGCTCATCGCGCCCACACGCGGCGCCTTCCGCGGACTCTCGGCGCTCGTGCCCATGCACGAGGACTCCGCGGCCCAGAAGGTCGTCCGCTCGCCCGTTGGTCTCCACATGGGGTTCCAGGGAGTGGGCGGCCGCTATCCACAGACACTCCTTGGCGTGATTGCGTACGAGCGCCAGCAGTTCTACGACGCGCAGCACCATGCGGCCATGCTCGACCGCTACCGCGCGGGTGTGCGTGGGGTGTCGCGTCCGTCGTACGACCCGGACCTCGATGCGCTCGTACCGGTGGTGCGCGGGCAGCTTCCGGCGTTCTTCGCCGCGAACAACGAGAACGAGATCCGGCGCGCGCTCGACCTGGCGAAGGAGTTCAAGCTCGAGCTGACCGTCGTGGGCGCGACCGAAGGGTTCCGCGCGATCGACGCGCTCAAGGCCAGCGGCCGGCCGGTCGTGGTCTCGGTCGAGTTTCCGGGCGCGAGTAACGTCACGGGCTGGCAGTACCGGGGCGCGCAACGTCGCGAGCTCAACGACAGCGCGACGCGCGAGGCGGCGGTCAAGCGGCTCGTCGAAGGGAACGCGGCGACGCTGCATCAGGCCGGGATCAAATTTGCGCTCGCGTCGGGGACGCTCAAGCCTAACGACTTCCTGGCGAACGTTCGCAAGACGATCGCGGCCGGCCTGCCGCGTCAGGCAGCGCTCGAGGCGCTCACGATTCGCGCCGCCGAGATTGCGGGCGCCGAGAATCAGCTCGGCAGCATTGAGACGGGGAAGATCGCGAACCTCGTCGTCACACAGGGTGATCTCCTCTCGGACAATCCGCAGATCCGGATGGTGTTCGTGGACGGCGTGCGGCACGAAGTCGTTGCGGCGCCGGCCCGCGGCACTCGCGCGGCCGGTGGCGGTGGCCCGACGGCGCAGGCGGCTGGTACCTGGGCCATGCTGGTTTCATCACCGCAGGGCGAGGTCCCGACGACGTTGACGCTCACGCAGTCCGGGGACGCGGTCGACGGGTCGATGACCTCGCAGTTCGGCTCGGCGACGATCTCGAACGGGCGGGTGCAGGGGCGCACGGTCACGTTTTCACTGTCGATGACCGTCGGCGGACAGACGATGGAGATGACGGTGGAAGGCGAGGTCGAGGGGAATCGGATGACGGGGCGTATTCGCACCGGTGAGATGGGGACCATGAACTTCACGGCGGAGAGACGGCCATGATGGCGGGAATCGGCAATCGGGAATGGCGAATCGGCATCGCCCTATTGGCCGTGGGTTGCGCGCTGCCACTGACCGCGCAGACCACCGGCGCCGCGCGTCCCGCGCAGGGCGCGGCCCCATCGGCGGCGCAGGCGCCTACGCTCGACCTCACTGCCGTGTCGCTGCCAGTACCACCCGCGGGGCGGCTCGTCGCGATCACGAACGCGACGATCATGACTGCGTCGAACGGGACCATCCGGAAGGGGACGATCGTCATCCGCGACGGCAAGATCGCCGCGGTCGGCGCCGACGTGCCGGTGCCCGCGGGGGCGAAGGTCATCGACGCGAACGGCAAGTACGTCACACCCGGCATCATTGACGCACATTCGCACTCCGCGTCCGAGGGAATCAACGAAGGGACGCTGTCGATCACGTCGATGGTGCGCATGGAGGACGTGCTGCGGCAGGACGGCGTGAGCCTCTACCGCCAGCTGGCGGGTGGAACCACGACGCTCAACATCCTGCACGGGTCCGCGAACACCATCGGCGGACAGAACGCGGTAGTGAAGCTCCGCTACGGCCTGCCGGTGGACAGCCTCAAGTTCGAGGGCGCGCCGCCGGGGATCAAGTTCGCGTTAGGCGAGAACGTGCGGCAGACGAACCGCACGCCGCAGCCGGGCCGGGAGCTCCGGTATCCACGCACGCGCATGGGCGTGGAGGATCTGCTTCGCGACGCGTTCACCCGCGCGCGCGAGTACCAGCGTGACTGGCAGCAGTACGAGCAGCGCCGTCGCACGACGAGCGGCGCGGCGCGTGCCGCCCTCGTGCCGCCCAAGCGCGATCTCGAGCTCGACGCACTCGTGGAGATCCTCGAGGGAAAGCGGCTCGTGCACTGTCACTCGTACCGGGCCGACGAGATCCTGATGATGCTCCGCATCGCCGAGGAGTTCGGGTTCCGCGTGGCATCGTTCCAGCACGTGCTCGAGGGCTACAAGGTAGCCGACGAGCTCGCGAAGGCCGGCAGCGGCGCGAGCACGTTCGCCGACAACTGGGCGTACAAGATCGAGGCGTGGGACGCGATCCCGCATAACGCGGCGCTGATGGCGGAGCGCGGCGTCGTGGTCTCGATCAACTCCGACTCCGACGAGCGCGCGCGGCGGCTGTACCAGGAGGCGGCGAAGGCCATGCACTACGGCGGGGCGTCGGAGGAGGAAGCGCTCAAGATGATCACGTTGAACGCCGCGAAGCAGCTCGGCGTCGACAAGCGCGTTGGCTCGATCGAGGTCGGCAAGGATGCGGATCTCGCGATCTTCACCGGTCACCCATTCGCGCCGGCGTCGCGGGTGGACATGACGCTCATCGACGGCCGCGTGTTCTTCGACCGCGCGACGTCGCCGACGCTCGAGCATCTGATCGAGCAGATGCGCACGCGCGTGCGTCCGAACGTGACGAGCGAGGAGGACCGATGAACGCGGAAACCGGGAACCGGCCAGAGGGAACCGAGTGTCATTCCGAGCGGAGGCGTGCAGTGCCGGAGTCGAGGAATCCCGCGTCATTCCGAGCGCTGCTGTCATTCCGAGCGAGCGCAGCGAGTCGAGGAATCGCGCACCTCGCGGTAGAGGGCCTCTCTTTCGGGACGAGCCCAATTCCTCGACTCCGCGCCTTCGGCGCTGCGCTCGGAATGACAGTGGCGTTGGGCATGACCGCTCAGGCCCAGGGACCGACGTACGTCATCCGCGGCGGCACCGTCGTGACCGTCACGGGCGCAAGCATACCTAACGGCACCGTCGTCATCCAGAACGGACGCATTCAGGCCGTCGGCGCGAACGTGCAGGCGCCCGCCGGCGCGACGGCCATCGACGCGACCGGGCTGTTCGTGTACCCCGGGATGATCGACGCCGGCACCCAGCTCGGCCTCACCGAGATCGGATCGGTGCCGGGGTCCGAGGACACGCGCGAGATCGGCGACTTCAACCCGCAGAACGTCGCGCTCACGGCAGTGAACCCGCATTCCGAGCTGATCCCCGTCACGCGCGTCAACGGCGTGACGACGGTGATCACGTCGGCCGAAGGCGGGCTCATGTCCGGCAGTGCGGCGCTCATGGATCTCCTGGGCTGGACGCCTGACGAGATGGGCGTGAAGCCGCGTGCCGCGATGGTCATGACGTACCCGTCAGTCGGCGGCGGAGGATTTGGCGGATTCGGGGGCGGCTTCGGCCAGAACCAGCAGTCGGCCGCGGAACGTCGCGAGAACATGAACCGGCAGGTGCGGGAGCTTCGTGCGTTTCTGGCCGATGCGCGCTCGTACGCCGACGTGAAGGCGCGCACGACCGGGAGCAATGGCGCAAACGCCTCGCGCGTGAATCAGAAGATGGAGGCGCTCATCCCGGTCGTTCGCGGCGAGATGCCGGTCATCTTCGACGTCAACACCGCCGACCAGATTCGCGGCGTGCTGGCGCTCGCCGACTCGTTCAAGCTGAAGGTGATCATCCGCGGCGCGCGCGAGGCGTGGCAGCTCGCCGATACCTTGGCCGCGCGCGGGATCCCGGTGATCGTTGGTCCCACGACGCAGGCGCCCGGCGCAGATGATCCCTACGACATGCTGTACGCGCAGCCGGGAGTCCTCGCCAAGGCGGGAGTGAAGATCGCGTTCCAGACGAGTGACGCGGCCAACTCGCGCAACCTGCCGTACAACGTCGCGCTCGCGACGGCGTACGGGCTCGACTCGACGGAGGCGCTCAAGTCGATCACGATCAACCCCGCGCAGATCTTCGGGGTCGCGGACCGGTACGGCAGCATCGAGCCGGGGAAGGTCGCGAACATCATGGTGACGACGGGGGATCCGCTCGACGTGCGGTCCACGGTGAAGCACCTCTTCATCCGCGGGATGAAGGTGCCGCTCACTGATCGGCACACCGAGCTGTACGAGCAGTTCAGGGCACGGCCAAAACCATAGAACTACGGTGGTCGCTGTTAGCTGGAACTACACGAACTACGCTGGTCGCTGTTAGCTGGAACTGGTTGCTGCAGGGTGAAAAGCGAGAACCCTCGGGATGCGTTAGGGGTCAGAGTCCTAACGCATCGTTTTGTTTCGTCGCGCCATCGGGCGGACGCGGATTACGCGGCAGGGGCGAACGCGGATTACGCGGCAGGGGCGAACGCGGATGACGCGGGGAACACCTTGCGCACGTCGGGAGCAGCGCGCCGGGGCCGGTCGGAACTACGATGACGCGGAAGGGGCCGAAACGGCCGGATGAAGGGGGGACGGGTCCCGCGACGGGTCAGGCATCCCGAAGAGGGAGAACGGATGAGGGGATGAGGGGATGAGCGACATCACCCTGAGAGACTGAGAGCTCCTCCCGCTGGAACGGGACTGAAGGGGGAACGGCCGCTCGGGACGCTACTCACCCTGCGAGCAGTTCCCCCCTTTCATTCACGGCCCCGGCGCGGGGGCGGGTCCCGGACGAGGAGCGATCCCTCTCATCCCCCTCATCCGCTCATCCGTTTTTCCCCTCCGTTCTGGATGCCAGAGCACCTGCGATCCGGCGCTACGCGGCGTCCGCGCGGGGCCGTCATCCGGCCGGTTCGGACTCTCCCGCGTCATCGCCGTTCCGACCGGGCCGTCACGCCGGCCGTGGTTCAAGATTTTCTTCGCTCGAGTCTGCGTTCGTAAATGCCTCGCTGTAGCCCCGCGACGAAGTGACGCGCGTTCCTGCCTAACACGCGGGTGTCGTATCCCCCCTCCTGAACGGCCAGCGTCGGCAGGCCGAGGCCGGCGACCGCGCCGCCAATGCGCTCGAAGCCATCCGGCGTGATCGACCATGCCCCCGTCGGGTCGCCCTTCGCGATGTCCAGTCCGACTGAGACCACGAGCGACTTCGGGGCAAAGGTCTCGATGATCGACAGGGCCCGCTCGAGCGTCTCGAGGTACTGGTCGTCGCTCACGTCCTCGGGGAGCGGGAAGTTGTGATTACATCCCTCCCCCGCCCCCACACCGCGCTCGTCCGCGAAGCCGGCGAAGTACGGGTAGGCGTAGCTCGGGTCACCGTGAATCGAGATCGTGAGCACGTCGCCGCGATCGTAGAAGATGTCCTGCGTCCCGTTCCCGTGATGGAAGTCGATGTCGAGCACCGCCACCTTCCCCTCGGCGCTCAGGGCGTGCGCGGCGATCGCGGCGTTGTTGAAGTAACAGAACCCGCCGTACACGCTCCGCTCGGCGTGATGGCCGGGCGGGCGGCAGAGCGCGTAGACGAGCTGCTCACCGTCGCGAAGGAGTGACGCACCCGTGAGCGCGCAGTTCGCCGCTGCCTTCGCCGCGATGAGTGCATTGCGCGTGAGCGGCGTGAAGGTGTCGATGCAGTAGTAGCCCGCCTGCACCTCCTCATCCACCGGCTTGCGCTCGCGCAGCCGGATCGGGAAGACGTACGGGTAGACTGTCTCACCCTCCTTGAGCTTCGGGCACACGCGCTCGAGGTAGTGCACCAGATCCGGGTCGTGGACGGCGAGAATGGGTTCGTCGCCATGCTCGCGCACTTCCACGAACTCCACCCCGGGCAGCACGCGGAGGGTGTGAGCAATTCGGTCGACGCGCACCGGGCGCTCGACATACCCGCGCTCCTTCACGTGATGGAGGTGATGGTGCGGCGTGACGAGCACCTTGAGCGGTCGGAACAGGTCGCGCCGCGGAACGACGCGTGCCGGCGCCGAAGCGCTCCGTGGGGGCTGGAAGGGCACCGGCCCGACCGGCACCGACTCGATGATCGAGCGCGGGTACGGGTCATCTCGACGATACCCATACTTCCGGTAGAGCAGCACGTCCATCATAGCCTGCACTTCGGCGCCGTCCGGGTGCCTGACGTCGCCCAGTGAATCGAAGATCAGGTACGGCTCGCCTTCGCCGCGCCCGGGGCGCTTCGCTTCGTACTTCGTGCCGGCGATGACGCGTGCCCCGTATCGCTCGTAGAAGCGGATCCGCGCCCGGTTCTCGCGCCGCCGTGCCGGGTCGGGCTCGAGCTCCGGGTCGTCGGGGCGGACCTCGAGATACAACCCGGTCGTGCCGAGTCGCTGGAGGTATTCTCTGAGGGCCTCGTAGAGCGCGCCGCCGATGCCGCGCTGGCGGACGTTCGGGTCCACGACGATGAAGTCGAGCAGCGTCGCGTTGATATCGGGGTAGTGCAGCGCGATCGCGAACGCGAGCACCCGCCGCAAGCGCGGGTCCTCGGCCGTAATGATGATGGTCCGATGCCCGAGCTCGCTCTGGCGGCGGAGCAGGTCGGGGATGCGATCGGCGTACCCGCCGTAGACCTCACCGAAGTAACTGCGGAAGATCCGCTGCACTTCGGCGATGCGTCGCGGCTCGAGGTCGGCGTCGAAGACGTGGACGAAGCGAATGGACATGGGAGGAACAGCTATCAGCCATCAGCCATCAGCTATCAGCAAGACGGACACCCGCGGGACGCGCCTCTGTCGTAGAGAGGTATCCCGAGGAATCTCGCTTTGCTGATAGCTGATAGCTGATGGCTGATGGCTGTCGCACCACCAACAACCGCGCCGTCGCCGCGTTCACGGCGTCCGCATCGGCTGCGGTGGTCACGGCGGCGGACGCGAAATCGAGCCACCGGAGCGCCTCCTCGGGCGCTCCTCGGGCGTCCGCTGCCGCGGCGGCAAGCATGGCGTACCGGAACGCCATCGCTCGCTCACCGCCCTGCTCGGCGTAACGCGCAACCTCGCCTGGCTCCGGGACGGTTCCGGCTTCCGTCGCCGCGGTCTCGACCGCGACGGCCAGCGCGCGGTTCACCTCTCGCCGGCGTGACGTGCCGAGGGAATCGGTCACGACCCGGGCGATGGCGGGGTGCGCGCATCGGAACTCGCCGTCCTCCTCGACCGCGAGGTGACGTTCGACGAGTGCATCCCCCACCATCGCCGCCCGCAATCGCGAGATCCCGTGCACGTAGGACAGCACATCGGCACGACACCCGTGCGCGGATACCGCGAGCGTGATCAGCATGGCACCCAACTCGTCAGGCAGGCAGTGAATGCGCTCCGCGATGGCCTCGTGCACGCTCGGCAGCGGCACCGTCGCGAGTGACTCGTCCTGACCCTGTACCTCGAGGATCCACTCTCCCGATTCGGGATCGACCGTCAACCACCCCTGCGCGAACAGGGTCTTGAGCAGCTCGATGACGTAGAACGGGTACCCCGCCGTCAGTTCGTGGATGCGCGTCGCGAGCCGGTGCGCGTCGTCCGTCGCCCTGACTCGCCCGAGTCCCTGCATGAGCTCCCAGACTTCGTCCTCGCTCAATGGCCGGAGCTCGACTCGCGTCGTGTGCGGGGACGCCCGGAGCGCGCGCGCGAGCCGTGACACCGGCGCGTCGCGCTCGATCGAGCCCGGAGAGAACGTCAGGCACCACAGGACGGGAGTATTCTCCAGCGCCCGGATGACCGCATGGAGCACCGCACAACTGTCGGCGTCGCACCAGTGGAGGTCGTCGATGAGAACCGCGACCGGCGCCTCTTCGCCTAACGCGGACACGACCTGCGTAACGGCTTCGACCAGGCGGCCGCGGTCGGCGACGATCGTGGGCGCCACCTCGCCCAGCGCGGGGAAGCGCGCCCGGAGCTCGGGCACCAGCCGCGCAACTTCCGCGAGCCACTGAGGATCCGTGCCGGCCAGCCCCGGAGCGTCCAATCCGGACCGGAGCGCCTCGATCACCGCGCCCAGCGGCACACCCCGACGCGCGTCGTGAGCACGGCCGCGCAGCACCGTTCCACCCTCGGCGGTGACCCAGCGGAAGAAGTCCGCCGCGAGCCGGGTCTTTCCGACCCCGACGTTGCCCTCGATGATGAGGACGCGCGATCGCCCGCGGACGACCTTCGACCAGATCCTGGTGAGCGTATCCCACTCTCGCGACCGGCCGACGAGGCTTCCATCGAACGACGGCGCCGCGGCGTACCACTCCTCAGTAGCCTGGTGGGGGACCGGCTCGCGGCCGGTGCTGCTGCTCTGGATGCGCTCCAGCAGTTGAACCAGCGGCGGTTCGGGTGACCGGCCTGTTTCGTCCGCCAGGTAGGTTCTGTACCGCTCGTAGGCGCCGATTGCGGCGGTGTGGGCCCCGGCCATGAAGTGCGCTTCCATGAGCGCGGCCGCCGCGGCGGCCGCTCCCGGCGCGACTACGGTCCATCGCTCCGCGAGCCGCACCGCGTCATTCCACTGCCGCGTGGCAAGGGCGTCACGCGTAGCCGCGCTCAGGACTTCGGTCGACCTGCGAATCAGCGACGCCCGGGTTCGATCGGCCCACTCGTCGAACGCCGGGCAATGACGCAGGTGCAGCCCGTCGAGGAAGCGGGTCACCGGGACGTCGGCCGCCGCTCGCGGCGAATCCTTCGCGAGCCGATAGAATGTCGTGACGTCGCAGGCGAGAGGCCCCGCGAGCTCCACCGATGACCGATCCACCCGGAGGGAATCGGGGACCACTTCTCTCAGGTGAACGAGCGCCTGCCGAAGGGAAGCCTTGGCCTTGTCGTCCGGCGAGTCGCCCCACAGGAGGGCCGCCAACTCGTCGCGTGAATGTGCGCCCGGCTCGAGCGCCAGGTACGCGAGCAGTGCCAACGCCTTCGCGCTGAGTGACGCCGGCACACCATGAACGCCCTCACCTTCAAGCGCTACTCGGCCACACAGGGTCAGCGACAGCACGGGCATCGTCGCTCGCTTTGCTTGGAGGGCGGCTAACGTACCCCGATTTCACGATCGTCGAAAGGAGATTCACGATCGGTTCACGGTTCGCCCGTATCGTGTCGCCCAGTGGTTCGCGCGTTTCACGTATGCCCGCCTACGAGGAACCCATGAAAAAGGACCAGGAGATCGTCCGGATCGAGCTCACGCCCGAGCAGAAGCAGCTGGTGAAGCAGGAGATCGGGAAGGAAGGTGACGCGGTCGAGCTGACCGTGAAGGAGCTGGAAGAGCGTATCGCTCCGCGCCGCTACATCGCGTACTAGTTCCAGGCGGGTGTGAACGGGCGGGCGAGGACTTCCTCACCCGCCCGTTTTTTTCGTGCGGCATCTTTTTCCGGCATTGCGGTTCACACGCTCGTGCGGCAGGTTAGCGGCTCAGCCCACCCCCCGGCGAACGGGATGCCGCCTTCTCGATGACCACCGTGGATCCGGCGCTCACGACGCCGCCGACGGGCGTCCCAGTCACCCACGCCGCTGACCCGTCGCCGTCGTTCCGTCGGCTCCTGGCGGTCACCCTGGACCTCGCTGACACGCGCGACGCCCAGGACATCGAAGTAAAGA
>DASURJ010000137.1:0-2728 GCA_036280115.1 Gemmatimonadaceae bacterium | reverse complement strand
CAGGCCTCGGCGCGCCAGCGCACGCTGGAGCGCGAGCTGGAGTGGGTGCGCATGTCGCCGCGCGCCCGGCAGAGCAAGAGCAAGGCGCGCCTGCAGGCCTACGAGCAGCTGGCCAGCGAGGCGCAGCAGGAGCGCGTGGTGCAGAACGAGATCGTCATCCCGCCCGCGCCGCGCCTCGGCAACGACGTCGTCATCGCCGACGGGCTGAAGAAGGCCTACGGCGACAAGCTGCTCTTCGAGGACCTCTCGTTCTCCCTGCCGCGCGCGGGGATCGTCGGCATCATCGGGCCTAACGGCGCCGGCAAGACGACGCTCTTCCGGATGATCAGCGGCCAGGAGACGCCGGACGACGGCACGCTCAAGCTGGGCGAGACGGTGCAGCTTGCGTACGTGGATCAGAGCCGCACGCTGAACCCGAACAAGACGGCGTGGGAGGAGATCTCCGGCGGCCAGGAGCAGATCATGGTCGGCAAGAAGGAGATCAACAGCCGCGCGTACCTCTCGAGCTTCAACTTCAAGGGGACGGACCAGCAGAAAAAGGTCGGCCTGTTGTCAGGCGGGGAGCGCAACCGGCTGCATCTCGCGAGGACGATCATGAGCGGCGGCAACCTGCTGCTGCTCGACGAGCCGACGAACGACCTCGACGTCGATACGCTGCGGGCGCTCGAGGAGGCGTTACTCGACTTCGCGGGATGCGCAGTGGTGATCTCGCACGACCGGTGGTTCCTCGACCGCATCGCGACGCACATCCTCGCGTTCGAGGGGAACAGCGAGGTGGTGTGGCACGAGGGCAACTACCAGTCGTACATCGAGGACCTGAAGAAGCGGAAGGGTCCTGACGCCGACCAGCCGCACCGGGTGGCGTACAAGAAGCTCGTGCGTGCGTAGCGGCGACCTGCAGCCGCGTTGGTGGCGCAGGATCATCACGCCATGGAATCTCGTGTGGCTCGTGATGCTCGCATGGGCCACCCCGCGGCTCCTCCCGCATCTCGGCGCCGTGGTCGGCGTGGAAACGAGCGCCCCCACGCCGCGGTATACACTCACGGCGCTCGATGGGACCCCACTTTCGCCCGAAGCGCTTCGTGGCAAGGTCGTCCTCGTCAACTTCTGGGCGACATGGTGCCTGCCATGTCGCGTCGAGATGCCGCTGCTTCAGCGTATGGCCGAGCGCCATCGACACGCGGGGCTCATCGTAGTCGGTTTGTCGGTCGATCGCGGCTCCGAGGAGTCCGTGCGCACCTTCCTTCGCGATCGAGGCGTCACGTATCCGGTCGCGATGGTGGGTGCAGACGTTGAACGCGCGTTCGGCGGTGTGCGCGGCTATCCGACGTCGATACTCATCGACCGTACCGGCATCGTGCGGCACGTCGTAATCGGCCCGCTTGCGGCGGCGTCATTCGAGCCGGCGGTGCGGCGGCTTCTCGCAACAGCCCCGCGCTGAACTCGGCTGGCTTCGACAGACCGAGTTTCGCCGCTGCGCGTTTGCGCGCGCGGTGGTCCTTCAGAGAGCCGGTGTGCCCCTTGCGTTCCGGCAACGGCCGGATGTCGCCGGTCCGCCTCCGCCCTTCGACCATTCATCATGCCCCGCACGTTTTCGCTTGCCCTCACCGCTGCCGCGCTCGCTTTTCCGTGTGCCGCCGCGGCGCAGACCCCTCGGCTCATCCTCGAGCTCGAGGGTGGCGCCGCCTGGCAGAGCTACAACGACGTCGAGATCCCGAACGATGGATCGGCCACACGCTTTTCTCTCTCCGACCTCACCGGCAGCGGGCCATGGCCCGCCGGCCGCGTCTACCTGACCTGGAACCTCCGCGAGCGACACGGCCTGCGCGCGCTTGCTGCGCCCTTCTCACTCACCGAAACAGGTGTGCCCGAAGCTGCGATCGACTTCGAGGGTGCGCGCTTCGCCGCCGGCGTGCCGCTCGATGCGACCTACACCTTCAACTCGTATCGGCTCACCTACCGCTACCGTGTCCGCGCCGCCGAGCGTACGTCGGCGTGGGTCGGCTTCACGGCGAAGGTACGCGACGCGACGGTCGAGCTGGAACAGGGCGCGACCGCGCGCCGCAAGGACAACGTCGGGTTCGTGCCGCTGCTGCATCTCGCCGGCGAGTGGCGCGCAGCGCCGCGCTGGCGCCTCTCACTCGACGCCGACGCGCTGGCGGGTGGTCCCGGCCGCGCTATCGACGCCGCACTGAAGGTCGGGTACGACCTCGGCGACGCCCTCACCCTTCAGGCCGGCTACCGAACCCTCGAGGGCGGCGCCGACGTCGAGGAGACCTACAACTTCGCCTGGGTCCACTACGCCGTCGCGTCCATCGTCTGGCGGCGGTAGCCAGCGGCTGCGCCGCCGCGTTGTAGTCGGGATGAACGAATCACTCTTCGCGCACCCGACTGCCGCCGAGGGGCTGACGGGGCCCGGCAGGCGTGAGGAGCACCCGTTAGGCAGCCGGAATGGCAACGAGAGAGCCCGCCGTTCCGTTGACAACGGAACGGCGGGCTCTCTCTCGGTTCTGACACATCAGTTCTTGTCGGCCAGCAGGATGGCGCCAAGTGGTGCTCCGCCACCAACGGCGTCCACGGCGACCGCCGTACGGACCTGGCCTGCGGTGAGCGCGACGTTGTTCACGTCGATCGCGACGGTCTTCGTGCCCGCGGGCGCGATGCGGACGCGATACGTGCCCGCCGGGACCTCGAGGTAGTCTGACGCGGCGCGGAACGCGACGTTGGA
>DASURJ010000136.1:0-3797 GCA_036280115.1 Gemmatimonadaceae bacterium | reverse complement strand
AACGAACAGGTCCACGACAGCGGCCAGCGCGTGCATCACTCCACGCCAGTCCTTGTCGGCCAGGACACAGAGCACCACGGCGATCGGCCCTGGCAGCCGAACTTCGCGCACCGTGCTCGCGAGCACCGCCGCGCCATCCGGGTTGTGCGCGACGTCGAACACGTACTGGCCGACGCGATGAAACCGACCGGGAAGCCGCACGTCTGGCAGTGAGCGTCGTGCTTCCTCGAAGCTGGCCGCGAAATCCGCTCCCGCGGCGTCGAGCATGAGGAGCGCGAGCGACGTGTTCAGTGCCTGGTGGGCGCCGGTCAGCCCGGTGCGCAACTCGCCCCGCACGCCGCGCACCGTGGCCGTGAAGGCCGTCCCATCGCCGCCGACGCGAACGTCCGCCGGCGCGCACGACGTGTTCACATCCAGAATCGGATGCGCGCCTCGCTCGGCGGCCAACGACGCGAGCAGATCGCGAATCGGGGGATCCGGTTCGCCAATGACCGCCGGAACACCGCGCTTGAAGATCCCCGCCTTCTCGGCCGCGATGGCCTCCCGGGTTTCGCCCAGGTACTCGACGTGATCGATGCCGATCGACGTCACTCCGGCAACGCGCGGACAGACGACGTTCGTCGAGTCGAGCCGCCCGCCCAACCCCGTCTCGATCACGGCCGCGTCGACCTGCTCGCGCGCGAAGAGGTCGAACGCCATGGCCGTCGTCGCCTCGAAGAAGGTCGCCCCGATCCGCTCGACCGCCGGCGTCCATCGCTCAATGAAATCCACAACGTACTCCTCCTTCACCCGCACGCCATTGACGAGAAAGCGCTCCCGAAAATCCACGAGGTGTGGTGAGGTGTATTTCCCGACGCGCAGTCCCTTTGCCCGCAAGACCGCTTCGAGGGTCGCGCACACGCTGCCCTTCCCGTTCGTGCCGGCCACGTGGAGCGACTTCAATCGGTCATGCGGGTTGCCCAGTTCCCGCAGCAGGGCGGACGTTCGCTCGAGGCCGAGCTTCGACTTGCCCGTGGTCCTCGCGAAGAGGTACTCCAGTGCCGCGCGGTAGTCGCCGCGGCCGCGACGTGGCTCGTCGCTCAGGGCGAGGCCCACCCCGTCGCGGCCGGCTTACCGCTCATATGGCGCAGCAGCTGTCCCACGGTCTGTTTGAGCTCGCGCCGATGGACGACGCGATCCAGCATGCCGTGGTCGAGCAGAAACTCCGCCGTCTGAAAGCCCTCGGGCAGGTCCTGTCCCAGCGTCTGCTTGATCACCCGCGGGCCGGCGAACCCGATCACCGCTCCCGGTTCGGCGAGAATCGCGTCCCCGAGCATGGCGTAGCTCGCGCTGACACCACCAGTGGTGGGGTTGGTCAGTATCGAGATGTACGGAATGCGGCGCTCCGCGAGCTGGGAGAGCATCGCGGACACCTTCGCCATCTGCATGAGCGAAAGCACCCCTTCCTGCATGCGCGCTCCGCCGGACGCGGACACGACGACGAGCGGATACTTCCGCTCGAGCGACCGCTGCCCCAGTCGCGAGAGCTTTTCGCCGACCACCGATCCCATCGAGCCGCCCATGAAGCTGAAATCCATCACACCCACGTTGAGCGGCGCGCCGGCGAGCGTCCCCGTCGCCGTCATGACGGCGTCCGCCTCGCCGGCTGTCGCCCGGGCCTTCTTGAGCCGCTGCTGGTACTCGGGAAACCCGAGCGGGTCGGTGGATTTCAGCTCGGTCTCGGTTTCCTCGGCCGAGCCTTCATCGAGCAGGATGGCGATGTAGTCGCCGGCTCGGATACGGCGATGGTAGTCGCACTGGGGGCAGACATTCAGGTTACGAACGAACTTCTCGCGAATGTCGGTGTGCCCGCAGGCTTCGCATTTCTCCCACGCGTCGGGCGGGATCTCGAGCTTTTCCGTGCGCGGCGCGCGGGACTTTTTCTCTTTCTTCCACCATGCCATCCGGGAAATGTGCCCGTGACGGCTCACCTTAGGAAGTGCGCCCTAGACGGCGAGCGAATCCGCCCGGCCCCGCCCCTCGCTCGAAATACGAAGGAGAATTCCGATCGCCAGCCAGCTCGCCAGCATGAACGAGCCGCCATAGCTGAAGAACGGCAGCGGGATGCCCGTGATCGGCATGAGGTTCAGTGTCATCCCGATGTTCACCAGCACGTGCACGAACCAGCTCGCCCCGAGGCCGAACGCTACGAGGCTGCCGAACGAGTCGTTTGCCCGCGACGCCACCCGAACCACCCGGAGGAACAGCGACAAGAAGAGCGCGAGCGCGAGCGACACGCCGAAAAACCCGAGCTCCTCGCCTACCACCGAGAAAATGAAGTCGGTGTGCTGGGCCGGCAGGAACGCCAGCCGTTTCTGGGTCCCGAGCGTGTACCCTTTCCCGAACCATCCCCCGGATCCGATCGCGACCTGGGACTGCAGGACGTGGTACCCCGACGCGCGGGGGTCGGCGGACGGGTCCAGGAATACGAGTAATCGACGCTGCTGATAGGGCGCGAGACGCTCCCAGAGGAGCGGTGCGATCACCCCCATGGCAACGTTCGCCAGGACCAGGACCACGCCCTCCACCATGTACGGCCGGTAGTACAGGACCAGCGCGATCAGAATCAGGAACCATGCCCCCCAAAGCCCCGTACTGAACGCCAGAATGAGGCTGACCGCCGGGCTGGCGATGAGGGCCAGCAGTTTCCACGAGACGCCCGACCAGTAGAGCAACGCGAAGAAGATCCCGATGAAGACAATGCCCGTCCCGAGGTCCGGCTGCGCCATGATGAGGAGCCAGGGAAGCCCGACAACGGCCGCGGGCTTCCAGAGCTCGAGGAGTGACTTCGGGGGCTCCTTTCGCGCCGCCAACACGCGTGCGAGCATCAGGACCACCGTGAGCTTCGCGAGCTCCGCTGGCTGACCGATTCGGACGCCGCCGATTGTCAACCACCCCTTCATGCTCGCGGCCGTTCCGGCGCCCGAGCCGAAGACGAGCGTTATCACGAGCAGCGCGATCCCGAACCAGTAGAGCGGCACCGTCATCCAGTCGACGAGCCGCACTGACGCCCGGAAAATCACGTACGCGAAGCCGAGCGAGATCACGAACCACGCGAGCTGACGCTTCCAGGCGCCGGCGATGTACGACACCGGAAGATCGGTCTGCCCGGCCGAGTAGACGACCGCGATCCCGTAGGCCGAGAGCAGTAGCGCGATGATGACCAGCGGGTAATCGCTGGTCGACTTGCGAATCAATCCCCCTCCAGCTGCGCGCCCTGGATTGCCGGCCGCTTGAAGTAATGCTCGATGACCCTCGACGCGATCCGCGCTGCATCCGATCCGTGAAGCGGAACGAGCTCCAGCATCACCGCAATGACGATCTTCGGATCGTCCGCGGGCGCGTAGCCCGTGAACCATGCGTGGTTCATCTCGATGCCGTTCCGGTAGACTCCCGATTGAGCAGTTCCGGTCTTCCCGGCAATCACGACGCCCTGCAGCTGAGCGCCCGCCGCCGTTCCGCGCGCGGACACCACGCCGGCCATCGCGTCCTGTAGCCCTTTCATCTGGTCAGGCGTCAACCGGAACAGCTTCGTTCGTTCCGTCTGGCGGCGAACGATCTCGGGACGCACGATCGACCCATCCGTCGCGAGTGCCGTGTAGAACCGCGCCATGTTCGCAACCGTCTGGGAATTCTCTCCCTGGCCAATGGCGAGGCTAAGCAGCACGCCGTTGCTCCATCCGTTCGGCCCATACCGGCGGTCGAAGTACTCGGCGGCGTACGGCCAGATGGGCTGCTTCTCGTTAGGGAGGTCGATG
>DASURJ010000135.1:0-3739 GCA_036280115.1 Gemmatimonadaceae bacterium | reverse complement strand
CGGGCACGGCGGCCGGCGATCGGCGGCGACCGAGCGAATCCAGCGGCGGCGAAGCAGACATGACAGCTCCTGATGGGTCGAGGCACCAATCGCCCCGACCTACCACCGCGACCGCGTCTCGCGCAATCGCCGTCGCGGCAGTTCGCCGCCACGTGCTCCGAGCGCAACGCGTCGAATTCGTCGAGACGGATCCCTCTGTCGACGGCAAGTCAGGGACGACGTGGAAGCGCGAGGCCGACGCTCGCCGGGATCATCGGTGCTCGCCGAGCGTGGACGGTCTGGATGATCTCGTCGGGGTCGATGCCCTGCAGGTAGATCGAGGTCACGCCGAGGTTGCGGTGGCCGAGTTGGCGTTGGATGACGTTGAGCGGGACGCCTTCGTGGGCGAGCTCGATCGCGTGGGCGTGGCGGAGCTGGTGCGGTGCGAAGCGGCGGCGCACGCCTGCGCGGGCGGCAAGTCGGCGCAGCATCGCGCGCGCCGGTGCTGGCTGCCACGCTCGCCCGCGCGTGGGGCCGTTGATCACGCAAAACAGGGGACCGACGGGCATGGTCCGGCGGACGGTCAGCCAGGGTTCGAGGTGTTCGAAGCCCCAGTCGTCCATGCCGATCTCGCGGCGTCGGCCGCCCTTGCCGCGGCGCACGAGGACCGATCCGCGGCGGCGATCGAGATCGAGCTCGTTGAGATCGAGCGCTTCTTGGATGCGCAGACCGGCGCGCCACAAGACGACGATCAACGCTCGAGCGCGAGCGCCGTGCTCGCTGTCCTCGCAGCAGCGCATGACGGCGATGATCTCCTCGGTCCGCGGTGGGTCGGCCGGAAAGTGGCGACCCCGATTTGATTGCCGGCGTCGTGCGTGGCCCCGGGCCCGGTGACGGGCAGACGGTGCGGAGCGGGCGGATCCAACGGCGGTGAGCTGGGCATGACGCCTCCTGCAGACGAGCGTGACGAAGCACCCGCTGGCCTACCACCGCCGTCGCCCCGCAGATACGGCGAAACTGCAACCATCGACAGGGATCTGTTCGGCCGACGCTTGCGGAGCATCGACGGCGACTTCAGAACGGGACCGTTGCGGATGGGTTGGGCGCCGGCCGACCTGTCCTCAGCGGTGGGCACACTTGTCGTGTGGAACTGCTGATCGCGCGCAACCCCGACCCCGACAGCTCGCTGCCCTACCTACTGCGCGTTCCGCTTGGATCTGAGGGGCTGTTGTTTCGGACCAAGGGCACGTGGCCGCGGACCAGCGCGCTGTACTGCCATCCGGTCGCGTTGAGCGACTGGCCCATGCGGCCCGAGATCATCGAGCGGATCCCGCTCAAGGGCTGCACGCGGCGGGGGGCGGCGATCGATGTGGTCGCCGACCGCGGCCGTGAGCGGCGCTCTCAGATCGTCTTCACCACCGCCCGAGGGCGCGAGATGGTGTTCTGGCAGTCGCCGCGTACGCGCCGCCAAGCCCGGCCCGAGGTTCGGCTTCCGACTGCGCGCGCGGCCGGCGTGGCTGAGCTGGAGATCGTGGTCGACGTCCACGAGCGCTACGCCTACAAATTCGCCGATCAGCAGGTCCGCACCGTCAGCCGCGGACTGCCCTGTGGCGACTACGCGATCAGTGTCGCCGGCGAGCTCGTGGCCGCGGTGGAGCGCAAGTCGCTGCACGACCTGGTATCCAGCCTGACCAGCGGCCGGTTGCGTTTCGCGCTCGGTGAACTGGCCACGCTGCCGCGCGCCGCGGTCGTGGTGGAAGACCGCTATTCCCAGATCTTCGCGCTCGACCGGGTCCGGCCCGCGCAGATCGCCGACGGCCTGGCCGAGCTGCAGGTCCGTTGGCCGACGATCCCGATCGTGTTCTGCGAGACCCGCAAGCTGGCCCAGGAATGGACATACCGTTACCTCGCCGCCGCGTACCGCTGGGCCGAGAATGAGCTGCCCGCACTTGCCCGCATCGGTGCCAGCGAGACCAACGCCGCCAGCGCTTCTCCGCAACCCGTACCAAGCACCGCCGAACTCCGCGCCTGGGCGCGTGCAAACGGGCACAACGTCGCCGACCGGGGCCGACTCCGCCCCGAGATTCTCCACGCCTGGCAACACGCTCACAACCCCTGATCTGCAATGCGCTCCGCGGCGAGGCGAGCCCCTACGCGGGTTCCGAGCCATCGCTCCGTGTGTGTGGACCGGGCGCGAACGTTCACAACGACACGCGCGACGGCGCCGCCTCGGCGCTGATTCCGAACGGACAACGTTACGTTCTCGTCGAAAAGCACTACTTCTGTGTCGTGCGCGCTCCGTGTCTTCGGCTGGCTACCGGCGGGTGTCCGGCTGGGTCAGCCCCCGATGAACACGTCGATCGTTGAAACGGCCCTCCCGCGTCTCGAGCTGAAGTTCGAGACGAGCACAATCGGGAGGCCGTCGACGCAGGCGAGTTCCTGCACCCATGACTTGCTGGGTAGTCCCTCGACGCGGTCCGCTCGCGCCGCGACTCGGTACAGCCTGGCCAACGGCGTCGCATGGCGTCCATAGCGGACGAACGCGACGTAGCTCGTGCCGTTCTCACAGATCGCGATTTGGGGCGTCGCACCGTCGGCTCGACCAAGCGTGCGCGGGGCGCCGAACACGCCGCCCGGCGGCCGCAGGGCCATCTGCGCCACGCCGCCGTTGCCGGTATACCAGGAGATTCCTACGAGCCCGGCGGTGTCGGAAGCGATGTCCATGCCGTCGAACGAGAAGCCCTTAGGGAAGTTAGCGAGCGGTTCGGGTGGGCCTAGCGGTTGGCCGATCCGACCGGCCAGCGTCTGCACCGCGGCGGTTTCGCCGTCGATTCGCTGCCACACGCCCACCAGCGTGTCTCCAACCACGGTGGCGACGGGGACAACCTGGTACTCGAGCGAGCGCGCAGGCGGCGCGATCGATACGGCCGGACCGAAGTCACCGTCCGGTCCTCGCTGCGTGAGTTTGAGGTCACCGTCGAACGACTGGCCGAAGACGGCGGCGGAGCCGTCGGCCGCGACCGCCAAGGCGGGCCACCCGAGCCGTCCCGTCAGCACCGCGGTGGGTCTCCAGCGGCCCGTCGGCTCACGGATGGCGGCGTGGGTGCCGATCGAGAGTTCAGGCGTTCCCGCCGGGCGGCCTTGGACCGTCCACGTCGCGACAGCGCCGCCACGCGCGTCCGTACGGATCTCCAACCCCGAAACGCTCTCGCCCTGGCGATAGGTCGCCAAGACAACGTCCTCGCTGCGTCCCCGCCGGCTTCCCCACACGAGCGCCTTCACCGTGACCGGTGCCTTCGCGCGCGGACGTGTGTACACCGCCACCACCTCGCCGCCGGCGAGATACGCGACGTCGGCAAACTCGACGCTCCCCCGCAAGAGCCGGCGTGGCTTCGTCCATCCCCCGTTAGGCGTCCACTCCGCGGCGGTGAACCCGCGAACGCGCCAACGCGGGCGAAGCTTCACCTCATTCCACGCCACCAACACCCGCTGCGCTGGGCCCGTGACGAGCCTGGGAAGGCTGAGCGGCGAGTCGGGTCGCAGGCCCAGGCGAACGGTGTCACCCGCTGACGCCACAGGCGGAGACGCAAACACGGCGCACAGACACAAGAGCACGCTCGCGCATCGTTGAGCCACGAGCGCATGCTCGATGACTCCGGCCAGCGCGTCAACTACCGCCGCGAGGCGACCGCGCCGCACGCCCGGACCGAAGCGTGAGAAGCGACACGTCGGTATCGCACCGTCGATGTGGCCTTTCTGA
>DASURJ010000134.1:0-14301 GCA_036280115.1 Gemmatimonadaceae bacterium | reverse complement strand
ACCTCGACGTGCCGCTCTCGTACCGGAACATCAAGCGAGACGAGCGGGCGTCGATCGTGGCCGACATCCTCGACAAGTTCCAGATGGTCGGCAAGAAGGACCTGTATCCACGGCAGCTCTCCGGCGGCCAGCAGCAGCTCGTGGGGGTCGCGCGGGCCGTGATCGCGAAGCCACGTTTGATCCTTGCCGACGAGCCCACGGGCAACCTGCACTCGACGCAGGCGAAGGAGATCATGGAGCTCTTCCAGAAGCTGAACGAGGGCGGTACCACGATCGTTCAGGTGACGCACTCCGAGACGAACGCGGCGTACGGGCACCGGATCGTAAACCTGAAGGACGGCTGGGTTGTGAGCGACGTGAGGCTGAGGTGAACGAGCTGTCAGCTGTCAGCTATCAGCTGACAGCTGATAGCCGCTTTTTATGACTCCCCCCCCCAAACCCCGCATCCTCATCGCCGACGACCAGCCGGACGTTCTCGAGGCACTCCGCCTGCTGCTCAAGGCGGAGAACTACGAGATCGAGACGGCGAAGTCGCCTGCAGGCATCCTGACGGCGCTCGAGGCCCGAGACTTCGACGCGGTGTTGATGGATCTCAACTACGCGCGCGATACGACCTCGGGACAGGAAGGGCTCGAACTGTTGCACAAGATCCAGGCGCTCGATTGGACTCTCCCCGTCGTCGTCATGACAGCCTGGGCCAGCACCGCGAGCGCCGTCGAAGCCATGCGCCGTGGTGCGTACGACTACGTCGAGAAGCCGTGGGAGAACTCGCGCCTCCTGGCCATTCTCCGGAACGCGATCGAGATGGGGCGCGCGCTCCGAAAGAGCCAGCGGCTCGAGAGTGAGAACCAGACGCTTCGCCGCAACGGGATGCCGCAGCTCATCGCGGAATCCGCGAAGATGCGTCCGGTGCTCCAGCTCATGGAGCGCATTGGTCCATCCGACGCGAACGTGCTGATCACCGGCGAGCACGGCACCGGCAAGGAGCTCGTCGCGCACTGGCTGCATGCCGCGTCGCCGCGCGCGCCGCGCAGCTTCGTCGCGGTGAATATGGGCGGACTCTCGGAGGGCGTGTTCGAGAGCGAGCTGTTCGGCCACGTGAAGGGATCGTTCACCGACGCGAAAGCCGACCGCATCGGCCGCTTCGAGCTTGCCGACGGCGGGACGCTCTTTCTCGACGAGATCGCGAACATCACGCTCTCGCAGCAGTCGAAGCTGCTGCGCGTGCTGCAGACCGGCGATGTGGAGCGCGTGGGGTCCTCGAAGGCACGCCACGTGAACGTGCGCGTGCTCTCGGCGACGAACGCCGACCTGCACACGGAGGTGGCGACCGGCCGGTTCCGCGAGGACCTCCTCTTCCGCCTGAACACGATCGAGATCCATCTGCCGCCGCTCAGGGAGCGACGCGAGGACATTCCCGTGCTCGCGCAGCACTTCCTCAAGCGACACGCGGGCCGATACCGCAAGGACGTGCACGGCTTCGATGCCGGCGCGATGCAGGCACTGCTCGAGCACTCGTGGCCGGGGAACATCCGCGAGCTCGATCACGCGATCGAGCGAGCCGTGCTGCTCGCGCAGGGTGACCTCGTCCGCGCCAGCGACCTCGGGTTACGCGCGTCCGTGCCGGGGATGACGCCGCGCATCGAGGACCTCACGCTCGACGAGGTCGAGAAGCTCGTCATCCAGAAGGCCCTGAGCCGGTTCGACGGCAACGTGAGCCAGGCGGCAAAAGCACTGGGGTTGAGCCGCAGCGCCCTCTACCGGCGACTCGAGACGCATGAGATCTGACGAAGGCCGGCGCTTCGGTTGGCTGACCCACGAGCGCCGCGTCTTCGTTCTCACGTTGGTGGCGGGGCTCCCCGCCGTCGTGCTGTCGATCGTCCTGCTCGTCCGCGGTGACTATCCGCCGAAAGTCACGTGGACGTTCGGTACGGTCGTCATCGGCTGCTGGCTCATCGTGTCGTTCGTCGTGCGCGAGCGGGTCGTCCGCCCGCTCCAGACGCTCTCGAACATGCTGGCCGCGCTTCGCGAGGGCGACTTCTCGCTCCGCGCGCGAAGCTCCCAGTCCGACGACGCCCTCGCGCTCGCGTTTCTCGAGGTCAACACGCTCGGGACCACGCTGCAAACGCAGCGGCTCGGAGCGATGGAAGCCACGGCGCTCCTCCGCACGGTCATGGCGGAGATCGACGCCGCGATCTTCGCGTTCGATGCCGACAACCAGCTGCGGCTCGTCAACCGCGCCGGCGAGCGCCTCCTGGGCTCGCCGGTGGAGCGGCTCCTCGGCCGCACCGCGCACGCGTTAGGCCTCGAGGCGTTTCTCTCCGGCGATTCGCCGCGGGTCCACGACCTCGTGTTCCCCGGGCGGAGCGGACGATGGGAGGTCCGCCGCACGACGTTCCGTCAGGACGGCCGCCCGCACACGCTCGTGGTGATCTCGGACCTGAGCAAGACGCTCCGCGAAGAGGAGCTGCTCGCGTGGCAGCGACTCGTTCGCGTGCTGAGCCACGAGATCAACAATTCGCTGACCCCCATCAAATCCATCGCGGGAAGTTTACTCACACTGCTCGAGCGAACCCCGCGGCCACTCGACGCCGACGACGACCTGCGCGGCGGGCTCGGGATCATCGGTTCGCGCGCCGAAGCGCTGTCCCGCTTCATGTCGGCGTATGCGCTGCTCGCTCGGCTCCCCGCCCCCCGGCCGCAACCCGTGGACGTTGGGATCTGGTTGCGCCGCGCCGCGGGACTCGAGACGCGCGTGCCGGTCCACGTCCAGCCGGGTCCGCCACTCGTCATCAGCGCCGATGGTGACCAGCTCGATCAACTGCTCATCAACCTCGTGCGCAATGCGGCCGACGCCTCGCTGGAGATGAACGGTGGCGTCTGCCTCTCCTGGTCTCGCGAGGACGGCCACGTCGATGTCGAGGTCGTCGATGACGGGCCGGGGCTGGCGACAACCGCGAACCTCTTCGTCCCATTCTACACGACGAAGCCGTCGGGCACCGGCATCGGGCTCGTGCTCTGCCGGCAGATCGCGGAAGCACACGGCGGGGTCCTGTCGCTCGAGAATCGGCCCGACCGACGCGGTTGCGTCGCACGACTGAGGCTTCCCGTCACGTTTCGGGGCGGGCTCGAGTAAGACGGAAGGGCGAACGGCGAAGTGCGAAGGGCGAAGTGCGAACGGCGAAGTGCGAACGGCGGTAAGGTCCGGGCGGTATACTAGAGTACATGGGACTGTCGCAGTCATCCGTCGCCAAGTTGGCGCTCCTCGCGATCGGGGTTCTCGCCATCGTCGGGATCGCGCGCGGGGTCTCGTCGGCGCGCGGGGGTGCGGACGAGCTCGGGCCCCCGGATAATGCCGCCATCGACGCGCTCGCCGGGGTGCGTGGCCGCACGGACACCACGGGCGCCGCCGCACTTCCGGCATTCGAGCTTCCAGATTCGCTGTTCGGCTTCAGCCGGCAGCTGAGATTCCGCACCCTCACTCGCGTCTCGGCGATCGCGCTTCCCGGGTTCATCGAGCGCTACGGCGAGAACGCGATTCGAACGCCGGCAGTCCACCGGGTGGCCGCGGACGGGTCGGAGCCGTTCGCGCTCATCGTGCTTCGCCCCTTCGGCGAAAAGCGCGGCGACGACCTCCTCGGCTACCGGCTCGGCCGATGGCCATCGGAGCGGTGGATGGTGGGGCGACGGTACTGGAATCCCGACGGGTTCATCCAGGTGACGCCCGAGAACGTCGGGCTCCGGCTGTCGGAGCACTTCACGTTAGGTGAGTTCCTCACGCACGACCAGCGCAACGTGTGGCCGAAGTTCGTCGTTCTGCAGGAGCAGATCATCGACAAGCTCGAGCTGGTGCTTGCCGACCTCGCCGCCCGCGGCGTGCCGACCGATCGCGTGCGCGTCCTGAGCGGCTTTCGTGCCCCGTACTACAATGATCGCATCGTCGGCGAAGGCGCCGCGCGCGCGAGCCGCCACCAGTACGGCGACGCGGCGGACATCATCGTCGACGCGAACCGCGACGGCCGCATGGACGATCTCAACCGCGATGGTCGTCTCGACCTCCGCGACACGCAGGTGATCCTGCGCTCGGTCGAGCGCGTCGAGAAACAGTACCCGTCACTCGTGGGCGGGCTTGGCCTCTACCATCAGATGGGCCCGAGCGGCCCATTCGCTCACGTCGATGTTCGCGGTACGTCGGCCCGGTGGAGCAACGCAGGGGACCGCTAGAACCACGCTGGTTAGCTGTTAGCTGGCACTGGTTGCTGCAGGACTACAGGAACTACGCTGGTTAGCTGTTAGCTGGAACTGGTTGCTGCAGGGTGAACAGCTTTCAGGGACGGCGGCGTCCCGAGCGGCCGTTACCCCGCAGCGCAGTTGGACGCTTTTCGCGTCAACCAGTTCCAGCTAACAGCTAACCAGCGCTCTTCCCGTAGTTGTGTAGGATCTCGACCAGCCTGCCGAGGTCCATGTTCCCGCCGCTCACGACGACCGCCGTCGTGGCGTTAGGCGGCGGGACGACCTTGCCGGAGAGGAGTGCCGCCGTCGCCGCGGCGGCGGCGGGCTCCGGGAGGATCTTGCACCGCTCCATCAGCACCGGGATCGCCGCCGCGATCTCGGCGTCCGACACCAGCACCATCTCGTCCACGAGCGCCGCGACGTGCGCGTAGTTGAGCCGCCCGGCGAACGGTGCCGCCAGGCCGTCCGCGATCGTGTCCACCCGATCCAGCCGGACCGGCTCGCCGCGACGCAGACTCTCCGTCATCCCCGGCGCGCCCTCGGGCTCGACCCCGACCACCCGCGCGTTAGGCGCGAGCGCCTTCACCGCCGCCGCGACCCCCGAAATGAGCCCGCCCCCGCCGACACCCACGAGCACCAGCCCCACCTCCGGCACCTGCTCGACGATCTCGAGCCCGACAGTCCCCTGACCCGCAATCACGTACGGGTCGTCGAATGGATGCACGAGCGTGAGCCCGCGCTCCCGCTGGTAGCTCAGCGCCGTCGCCAGCAGGTCCCCATCGGTCTGCACGACATTGCCGCCGTAGCCGCGCGTCGCCGCGACTTTCGTGGCACTCGCGTTCGCCGGCATGACGATGGTCGCGGACACGTCGTACTCGCGCGCTGCCCATGCGACGGCCTGGGCATGGTTTCCCGCCGAGAGCGAGATGAGCCCGCGCCGCCGTTCCGCATCGGACAGATGCGCGAGGCGGTTGAGCACGCCGCGCGGCTTGAACGACCCCGTCTTCTGGAACAACTCGAGCTTGAGATGGACGCGACCACCGACGCGCTCGCCGAGGTACGTCGACCGCACGACCGGCGTGTAATGAAGCCGATGACGGATCGCGTCGCGCGCCGCGGCAATGTCGGACAGAGGCACGAGCGTGGAGGCGTCAGGAGTCCTCATTCGCGCTTGATGTTAATTAGAGAATTGGCTAAGTATCTAAGGATGCCGGACCGGCGTTCCGCACTATACCATATGTCTTGTCATGAGCAGGGGACCCAATGACGACGAAACGCGCGCGATCGATCGCGCTGCTGGCGCTCACGGCGGGTGGATCGACCGCCCTCGTCGCACAAGTGACCACGCACCAACATGATGCGCCTCCGTCCACTCGATCGGCCGGAACGAGCATGACGACCGAACAACCCGCTCCGCGCTGGGCGCTGTGCGGCGCCGGCGAGTACCGTTTCACCGCCGCGGGGCAGCCGGCCGGTACCGAGACGTTCGACGTGCAATGTCGCCCAGACGGCAGCTATGCGGCGACTGGCCGCACCCAGCTCACACCGCTCGGCCTCGACCTCACCACGACGCTCGAGCTCGCGAAGGACCTGCTCCCGCGGAACGTCGAGGTGAAGGGCACCGTGCGTGGCCAGCCGTTCGACCAGACGGCGAAGTTCGATAACGGCACGGCCACCGTCACCAGTGGCGGTGCTGCGCAGACGGTGAGCTACGCCCCGTCCGCGTCGTGGCTTGGCGGCAACATCTTCTTCGCGAACGCGTTCATCGTCGCGCGCTACGACGAGGCCAAGGGCGGCGCGCAGCAGCTCTCCGTGTTTCCGCAGACGACCATCACGATCGAGCGAATGCGTCCGGATACCGTGGCGCACGAGGGCGCGCGCGCGACATTCGACCGGTACGTCATGCGCGCGGGAGGGCAGGAGATCACGCTCTGGCGCGACGCGGAGAAACGTCTGGCCGTGATCGGCGTCGTGGCCCAGCGCTTCGCCGCGGCACGCGCCGAGAGCGCCCGTTGGGTGGAAGCGCTCCTCGCCGCTCCGGCGACATCCGCACCATCGTCGTCGCCTAACGCCGCTGCCAGCGCGATCGATTACAGCGCGCCGCCTGACGCACGGTTCACGGCCGAGGAAGTGAAGATCACGGTGGGCACGTACGAGCTGGCTGGCACGTTGCTCGTGCCGAAAACAGGGACGCACCCTTTTCCCTCGGCGGTCATGATCACGGGGTCGGGGCTGCAGACGCGCGACTCGCGCCTGCCGTTACCCGGGCTCGAAGGGTACGCACCGTTCCGCCAGATCGCCGAGCGTCTCGCGGCGAACGGGGTTGCGGTGCTGCGCGTGGATGACCGCGGGATCGGCGGCTCGACCGGCCGGGAAACGCTCGAGAAGGCTACGACGACGACACTCGCGGAAGACACGCGCGCGCAGGTCGCGTGGCTTCGCAAGCGAGGGGAGATCGACCCCAATGGCGTCACGTTGATCGGTCACAGCGAGGGTGCGTCGATCGCCGCGATGGTGGCCGCGTCGGATCCCAAGGTGCGCTCGATCATCATAATGGCGGGCATGGGGAAGACGGGTGCGGAGGTAGCCATCGAGCAGCACGAGGAGCTGCTGAAGTCCGATACGACGCTGGACGAAGCGACCAGAGCAGCGCGCCGCGCGCAACAGAAGGACGCCGTGAAGACGATCATGGCCGGCGGTGACGTGCCCGGCGTACCGGTGAACGCCTGGACCCGGGAGTACTTCGCGTACGATCCTCTCGCGACGGTCCGGAAGGTGAAGCAGCCGATCCTCATTCTTCAGGGCGAACGCGACCGTCAGGTCGATCAGTCGCACGCGCCGCTGCTGGCGGATGCGGCGCGTGCGGCGGGCAACACGAGCGTCACCGTGAAGGTGTTTCCTACGCTCAACCATCTCTTTCTGCCGTCGGAGACTGGGTCGTTCACCGAGTACTCGCGTCTGGGAACGACCACGGTGCCGGACGTCGTGCTGGACGCGATCGCGGACTGGATCGGGCAGAGGAATCGCTAGAACCGCCTGAGCCGCATTACATTCCGGCTCCTTCGGACCGATTTCTGCAGTTTGTAGCGCGGCGATGAAATCCAGACAACTGATAAGGGCCGCAGGGGTCGTTCTTATTGCCGCGGCCGCTTCGTGCAAGAACGATTCGCTCGATCCCGATGGGGGATCGGTTGCCTCGGTGGTCATCACGCCTTCGACGGCGACCGTGGCGGTGGGTGCGACGGTCCCCCTGACGGCCGAAGTGCTCGACGCGGCCGGGCAGGTGATTCCCGGACGCAAGGTCGTGTGGGTAAGCAGTGACGCGGACATCGCCACCGTTTCCTCGAATGGCGAGGTCACCGGGCGGGCAGTCGGCGACGTGCAGATCGCGGCGAGCGCAGAGGGCAAGAACGCGATCGCTCAAATAACCGTCAATCCGACACCGGTTGCGAGCGTCCGGCTTTCTCCAACGAGCCAGGATCTGCTCGTCGGTCAAACGGTTCAGCTCGTTGCCGAGCCGCTCGATATTGGCGGCGCCGTGCTCCCCGGGCGGCCGGTCATCTTCTCATCGAGCAACGAGACCGCCGCCACCGTGAGCTCGGCGGGACTCGTCACCGCACTGGCCGCCGGGAGCGCGATCATCACCGCGGCGAGCGAGGCCAAGACCGCCGTCGCGACGATCACGGTTTCGGCGGTGCCGGTCGCCGCCGTCGTCGTGACGCCGACCGAGAATCCACTGGTCGTCGGCCAGACCGCACAGCTCAGCGCCGTGCCGCAAAGTGCGGACGGTCAGCCGCTCGCGGGGCGGCCGGTGCTCTGGGCGACGAGTGAGCCGTCGGTCGCGAGCGTGTCATCTACCGGCCTCGTCACCGCGATCGCGCCGGGGAACGCGACGATCAGCGCGACGAGTGAAGGCAAGATCGGAAGCGCGTCGGTCGCGGTGAGCCCGAAACCGGTGAGCGCCGTGGTCGTGTCGCCCGGGCAAACCAGTGTCCTCGTCGGGGCTAGCGTGCAGCTCACCGCGCAGGTGACCGACGAGCAGGGCAACGTGCTCCCCGGCCGGCCCATCGCGTACTCGTCGAGTGCCACACACATCGCGACGGTCTCCGCCACCGGGCTCGTGACAGGCGTGGCTCCGGGGTCGGCAACGATCACGGCCACGAGCGAAGGGAAGACCGGCACGGCAACGGTGACGGTGAACCCGATTCCGGTCTCGACGGTCACGGTCGCGCCGCCGGAGCCTAACGTGGTGCTCGGCGGTCAGGTGCAGCTGACGGCCACGGCGCGGAGCGCGACCGGTCAGATCCTGAGTGGGCGTGCGGTCAGCTGGACCTCGGGTGCGCCGTCGATCGCGCCCGTCTCGGGCGATGGCGTGGTCACCGGCGCGTCGATCGGCACGGCGATCGTCTTCGCCACGATCGACGGTGTGATCGGCACGGCGACCGTGACAGTGCGGCAGGTGCCGGTGGCGACCGTGACGATCTCGCCGCCCACGGCGGAGGTCGTCGCCGGTGGCACCGTGCAGCTCTCGGCCAGCGTGCGCGACGGCAACGGAGCGGAACTGCCGGGGAGGCTGGTCGGATGGTCGTCGAGTGATGACGCTACGGCGACGGTGTCGAGCACCGGGCTGGTGAGCGGCATCAAGGCGGGCACGGTGACCATCACCGCGTCGAGTGAGGGGAAGAGCGGGACGGCGACGGTTACGGTGACGCCGCCGGCACCGGCACCCGTAGCAAGTGTGGTCGTTACGCCGTCGACGGCGACGGTGATCGCGGGGCAGACGACGACGTTACAGGCGCGAACGCTCGACGCCAACGGAGGGGAGCTCACGGGCCGGGCGGTCTCGTGGTCGAGCGACAACCCGGGTGTGGCGAACGTGTCGCAGAGTGGCGTGGTGACGGGCGTGGCTCCGGGGACGGCGACCATCACGGCGACGAGCGAAGGGAAATCGGGGACGGCGGCCATCACGGTGGATCCGGCGCCTCCCGCGCCGGTGGCGACCGTCACGGTGTCACCGGAAACGGTGAACCTGACGACTGGTGGCACGCGGCAGATCTCGGTGACGTTGCGGGACGCGCAGGGGAACGAGCTGAGCGGCCGCACCGTAACGTGGCAGACTGGGAATGCGGCGGTGGCGACCGTGTCGGACGGTGGACTCATTACGGCGGCCGGTCCGGGCACCACGACCGTGACGGCGACGAGCGAGGGGAAGATTGGAACGGTAACGGTGAACGTGGCCGCGCCGGTGGTCGGGTCGGTGACGGTCAATCCTCCGGCGGCGACGCTGACCGTGGCGCAAACGGTGACGCTGACGGCGACCGTTCGCGATGAAGGCGGCGCGACTGTGTCGGGTGCGTCCGTGTCGTGGTCGAGCGACAAGCCGTTGACGGCGGCGGTGTCGCAGAGTGGTGTGGTGACCGGGCTCTTGCCCGGGACGGCGACGATCACGGCGTCGTCGGGCGGGAAGACAGGGACGGCGACGATCACCGTGCAGCTGATTGCAGTGGGGAGCGTGTCAGTCACACCGGGGACGCTGAACCTGCGCGACCGTCAGGGCGAGCGTACGGGCCAGCTGACGGCGACGGTTCGCGACGTGCAGGGGAACGTCCTTACGGACCGTGAGGTGGCGTGGGCGAGCTCGAACACGCGCGTGGCGGTCGTGAATCAGACCGGGCTGGTGACGGCGCAGGATCGCGGGGATGCGACGATCACGGCGACGAGCGAGGGGAAGAGCGGCTCGGCGATCGTGCGGGTGCGGAACTAGGCGAGTCTCGACGTCATTCCGAGCGGCGGGGTCGCCAGGCGCTGCAGTCGAATCGCAGTGTCGTTCCGAGCGGAGCCGCCGAAGGCGGCGAAGTCGAGGAATCGCTGCTCTTGATGATCGAGGCCTTCTCCCCCGATGATTGCGATTCCTCATCGCCGGCTGCCGCGGGCCCCCGGCTCGGAATGACGATCCGGCCCCGGAACACCGCCGTTTCCTCGCCTTTGGCCGGGATGCCGACGACTACGCCGATGTGCTTGAGGATAGCCTGCCCGGGCGATTAGCTTGCAGGACTCCAAGGCGCCGTAGCCAAGTGGTAAGGCAGCGGTCTGCAAAACCGCTATTCGCCGGTTCGATTCCGGCCGGCGCCTCTGTCCCGCAACGACTCAGCTCGAGCCCGCGGCACCTGTAACGCCGCGTCGCGCCGGCCGCGCCTGCGCCGCGGGCCCCCTCATCGCGGCGTGTCGAGCCGAGCGGGCGCGTTCGCCTCGTCACGTCCAACGCGGCCCAGGCCGGGCGATCCCTCACCGAGGGCCGAGCGCCTGCCGCCGGAGACGACCGCGTCGCCGCCTTCGGGACCAGGTTTGCTCTCGCCCCGACGAGCGTACCGATGCAGGACCGCCCCGGCGGCAAGCAGGCCCGCCGCGGCCACGAACGTGAGCTTGTACACCGCGATGTTGATCAGCGACCGCGGCAGCGATGCCGGCTCGAAGCCGACGACGAGGCCGATGACGGCCGCTACACCGACTGCCCCGCCGATCGCGAGGAGAAGCGTCCCAAATCGAGATGTGCGCATCTGTGCTCCTTGCGTCCCCAGTACACGTCGCCTCGAACGGCAGCTCGACATCCACGAGCGCTCGGCGCCCGCTAAAACTCGAGCTGCGTGCCGAGTTCGACGACCCGGTTCGGCGGGAGGCCGAAGAACTCCGTCGCGGAGCGCGCGTTCCGCGACATGAACACGAACAGCTTCTTCCGCCACCGCGCCATGGGCGACGTGCCGTACGGGAGGAGCCGCTCGCGCCCCAGAACGTAGCTCGTTTCGGCCAGGGTGGCACGTATCCCCCACGCGCGGGCGGCCTCGAGCACGGCCGGAACGTTCGGCGTCTCCATGAAGCCGAACGTCGCCACGACACGGAAAAAGCCCTGGCCTAACGACGCGACCTGCACGCGTTCAGCGTCGTCGATCTCCGGCACGTCAGCCGACTGCACCGAGAGGAGAATGACCTCCTCGTGGAGGACCCGGTTGTGCTTGAGATGGTGGAGGAGGACCACGGGCGCCCCCTCCGTCCCGGACGTCATGAACACCGCCGTCCCGGGTACCCGCGCCACTCGACGCCGTTGCACGTCTTCGAGGAGGAGCTCCATCGGCAGCGTGCCCTGCCGCAGGATGCCGGCGAGCAGCTCTCGTCCCCGCTTCCACGTCGTCATGAGCGTGAAGAACACGACCGCGAGGACGAGCGGGACCCATCCCCCCGCCGCGATCTTCCCCGCGTTCGCCGCGAAGAAAGCGACGTCCACGACGAGGAAGGCGACCGTCAGCAGCACGACGTTGCGCATTGGCCAGCCCCATCGCCCACGGGCGACGAACGCGAAGAGGACGCTCGTGATCACCATGGTCCCCGTGACGGCGATGCCGTACGCGGCGGCGAGTGCGCCGGCCGAGCGGAATCCGACCACGAGCGCGAGGCATCCGACCATGAGCGCGGCGTTGATCTCCGGGATGTAGATCTGCCCCGGTTCCTGCTTGGACGTGTGAATGATGGTCACGCGGGGGATGTACCCGAGCTGCACCGCCTGGCGCGTGAGCGAGAACGCGCCCGAGATCAGCGCCTGCGAGGCGACGATTGCCGCGGCGTTCGCGATGCCGAGCAACGGGTAGAGAAACCAACGCGGCGCGAGCATGTAGAACGGATTCTCCGCCGCCTCGGGCACGCGGAGGACGAGCGCGCCCTGGCCGAAGTAGTTCAGCAGCAGGGCGGGCAGCACGACGGCGAAGAACGCGAGTCGGATCGGGCGTTTTCCGAAATGCCCGATGTCGGCGTACAGCGCCTCCGCCCCGGTGATGGCGAGGACGACTGACCCGAGGATGAAGAATGCGCGCGCGTTATGCGTGGCGAAGAACTCGACGGCGTACCACGGGCTGACGGCGAGCAAGATGCCCGGCGATCGGATGATCTCGCGCGCGCCCAGGACCGCGATCGTCGCGAACCAGACCAGGACTACCGGGCCGAACACCGCGCCGAGTCTTCCCGTGCCTCGCTTCTGGACCAGGAACAGCGTGAAGAGGATGCCGAAGGTCACCGGCACGATGAGGCGCTCGAACCCCGGTGCGGCGACCGCGAGCCCCTCCATCGCTCCGAAGACCGAGACGGGAGGCGTGATGATTCCGTCGCCGTAGAGGAGCGCCGCGCCGAAGAGCCCGAGCGACACGACGATGACCCTCCGCCGTCGCTCGCCGCGTCCGGTCTGAAGGAGGAGCGCCATCAAGGCGAGAATGCCGCCCTCGCCTTTGTTGTCGGCGCGGAGGATGAAGGCGAGATACTTGACAGCGACGACGAGCAGGATCGACCAGACGATGAGCGACAGAACGCCGTACACGTTCGCGCGGGTCGGCGTGAGTCCATAGAGCTCACTGAAGCACTCGCGGAGCGCGTACAGGGGGCTGGTGCCGATGTCGCCGTACACGACGCCCAGGGCGCCGAGCGTCAGGACGGCAAGGCGGCGTCCCGCTGGATACGGCTCGACATGATCGCGCGCTCGGAGATCGGGAGCCCCTGGTGGTGCGGGGTCCAACTCACTGCTCCCGTCCGGTTCCGGAGAGACGGTTCTGGCTCGATCGGGCTCCGCGGTCATCGACGCTCGACCAAGCGCAGTCGCCGGCGCTCGGGCGAATCGTCTTCGCGGTCGAGGATCCAGACCGCCAACACGAGGAACAGGAGCCAGTTCACCATGGCCATCATGACGATGTGGGGCTGTGAGAAACGAAGACGCCGCTCGGGCGCGCGAAGAACGCTACCCGGTGCGGCGTAAAGAGCGCACAAAGGCGCGGCCGATCGACGTTAAGATTTCACAAAGGCGGGTCGGGTCGCCTATCGCGCACGTCGTCAGGTGGCGTTAGGTCCGCTGCCGGCACGGAGAAGATGAAACGACTTCCGCCACGGTGGCGCGGCTCGTAGCGGAGATTTCCGCCCTGCGCCTCGGCCAGGCGGCGCGCGATCGAGAGTCCGAGGCCGGCGCTTCCGGCATCGGGCGGGCTGGCGCCGGGCCGGTAGAAGGGCTCGAAGATCCGTTCTCGCTCGGCCGGCGGAACGCCGGGGCCCCGGTCCTCGACGAGGAACTCGATCAGGTCGCCGGCTCGCCGCGCCGATAGCTCGACGGGCGCGTCCGTCGGGGAGTACTTGAGGGCATTCTCGATCAGGTTGACCAGGACCCGCAGCGAATGCACGAAGTCGAACCGGCCCACGAGCAGCGGCTCGTTAGGGTCGAGCGACACCTCGAGATGCCGGCCGTTCAGCGCTCCCGAGACGCGCTGCCACGCGGCCCCGAGGAGATCGTCGGCGGCGGTGAGCTCCGGGGCCACGGCGAGGGCGCCGGCCGCGAGGCGCGACAGGTCGAGGAGGTCGGCGACGAATCGGTTGAGCCGATCGGTCTCCTCCTCGATCGTGACCGCGCGCTCATCGCCGTCAGCGGCGATGCTGTGCGCGAGCGCCTTGATCGTCGTGAGCGGTGTGCGCAGGTCGTGCGACACCGATGCCAGTAGCGCGTCCTTGAGCCGGTCGGCGTGGCGGAGCGCGTCGGCGTGTTCCGTCTCGGCGACGAGACGAATGCGCTCGACACCGAGAGCGGCGTAGTACCCGAGCGTCTCGAGAAAGCGAGCTCGTGGCGGATCGAGCGGAAGCTCGCGTTCGTGTTCGATCGACAGCACACCGACCGTGCGTTCTCTGACGCGAAGCGGCAGCACGAGCATGCGGACTCCAGCCGGATCGAATCGCAACGGCTCGGAGATGCGAACTCCCGGCTCGGCGAATCGCATCGTCCCGTCCGTACGCGTCGCGACCGGACGGCCGCTCTCCGCAACCCACGCGATCAGCCTCGCACCGGTGGGGATCCCTGGCGGACGGGTCGTGTCGTGCTGCTCGCGGTCGTCAGGCCGCGTGGGAACGAGCGGCGATACTCGCAGCTGGTTCTCGATTTCGCCCGATCCGACGCGATCGCCACTCCGGCCCGCGAGAGCGACCGACTGGCCGGACCCATCGCCCAGGTAGATCTCACACGTCGTGGCGTCGAGCGTCTCACGGATCACGTTC
>DASURJ010000133.1:0-3758 GCA_036280115.1 Gemmatimonadaceae bacterium | reverse complement strand
GTGGCAGCGCATCTCGCACCTGGCACTGACGCACTTTCACGCCGACCACATCGTCGATATCCCGACGCTGCTGTACGCGTGGCGGTACGGGCAGCTGCCGCCGCGCTCGGAGCCCCTCGAGATCATCGGTCCACCGGGCACGGTCCAGCTCCTCTCCCGGGTCGCCGGGGTGTTTGGAGACGGCCTTCTCGCGCTGGGATTCCCCATCTCGGTCCGTGAGCTGACGGAAGCCACCGAAGCGGACCTCGGGGACGGGGTGGTGCTCCGGTGCCGCAAGGTTCCACATACGGCCGAGAGCGTGGCATATTCCGTCGAGCGCGGCGGTCGTCGCATCGTGTACACCGGCGACACGGGCCCCGACGGGGCCCTCGGCCAGTGGGCGCACGGGTGCGATGTCCTGCTGGCCGAGTGCTCGCTCCCCGACGCGATGGCGATCGCCACGCACCTGACACCGCGGCAGTGCGGCGCGTTAGGCGCCGCGGCCCGGCCGGACGTGCTGGCGCTCACGCACTTCTACCCACCTGTGGAGATCGTGGACATTCGCGGCGAAGTGGGCGAGCAGTTTGGCGGAACGGTGGCGCTCGCCACGGACGGGTGGACACTCGAGCTCGAGGACGTGTAATGCTGGTCGTGATGCAAACCGACGCAACGCAGGCGGACATCGATCGGGTCTGCGCGGCGATCAAGGAGATGGGATACCAGGCCGTGCCGATGCCCGGTGGGCAGCGTACCGCGATCGGGCTCGTTGGTAACGACGGCCGCGTGGATGATTCCCGCATTTCGGCGCTCCCCGCCGTGGCGCAGGTCATTCACGTGTCGAAGCCGTACAAGCAGGTGTCCCGCGAATGGCGCCCCGACAACACCGTCGTGCAGATCGCCCCGGGCGTTCGCATTGGCGGACCCGAAGTCGTGGTGATCGCCGGCCCGTGCTCCGTGGAGAACGAGCAGCAGATCGTGACCGCGGCCCGCGCCGTTCGCGCGGCTGGAGCGACCGCGCTCCGCGGCGGCGCGTTCAAGCCGCGCAGCTCGCCCTACGCGTTCCAGGGACTGGGGAAACAGGGGCTCGAGCTACTCGCACTCGCGCGCCGTGAAACGGGGCTGCCCATCGTCACGGAAGCGATGGATGAAGCAGGCGCTCACCTGGTCGCCGAGTATGCCGACTGCATCCAGATCGGCGCGCGCAACATGCAGAACTACTCGCTGCTGAAGGCAGTCGGCCGCATCGACAAGCCCGTGCTCCTGAAGCGCGGGATGGCGGCGACCATCAACGACCTCCTGCTCAGCGCCGAGTATATCCTCGCCGAAGGGAACCCTAACGTGGTGCTCTGCGAGCGCGGCGTACGCAGCTTCGACAGCGCCGCGCGAAACATGTTCGACCTGAACGCCATCCCGATCGTGCACAAGCTCTCGCATCTGCCGATCGTCGCCGACCCGAGCCACGGAACGGGGCTCCGCGAGAAGGTGACGCCGATGGCGCGTGCGGCGGTCGCCGCCGGGGCGGACGGCATCATCGTCGAGGTGCACCCCAACCCGGACCGCGCGTTATCCGATGGCGCCCAGAGCTTGTTCCCGGATCAGTTCGCGAAACTGGTCGGTGAGCTGCGCCTCATCGCGCACGCCATCGACCGAGCCCTCTCCCCGTTGCCGGGAACAGCACCGATAGAGGTGGGTTAAGACTGACTGGGACCCGGGAACCGGGAACTGGCAACCGGGAACTGGCAACCGGGAACCGCGGGGAGTTGCTCGCTGACGACTGACTGGCTACCGACTCCCTGGCGTCCTTTGTGCTAATGAGGCCGCTGCGTCAACCAGGGGGATCAATGCTCGTGCATCACATACATGTTGTCGCGGTGAGCGCGTTCGTCGCACTCGCGGCACCGAAACGGCAGGGTCCGGCTGAATCGATCGTCGAGAAAGCCGTTGCCACGTACGAGAAGACACGGACGTCGAAGGGGACGTTCGAGCAGGTCATCACGAACCCGCTCACCGGCTCGACCGTTCGTGCACGCGGCGAGTTCGAGCAGCAGCGGGAGCCGGCGAAGTTCGCCTTCCGCTTCACCGAGCCGAAGGGTGACATGATCATCGGCGATGGGAAGTGGCTCTGGGTGTATCTCCCGAGCTCGCAGCCAGGCCAGGTCATCAAGATGCCGATGACCGAAGGCGGGGCGGGGAGCCTCGATCTGGCGTCGCGGTTCTTCGACTCGCCGAAAACGCGGTACCGGATCACGGACGCGGGCACGGCGACGGTCGGCGGCGAGGCCACGCGGGCGGTCGTTCTCGAGCCCAGAGGGTCGGGCGAGCCGTTCTCCAGCGCGAAGGTCTGGATCGACACGACGGACGGCACGCTCCGGCAGTTCGAGACGACCGAGATGTCCGGGCTCAAGCGGCTGGTTACCATCACATCCGTCTCGCCGAACGTCCGCGTGAACGCGACGTCGTTCAGCTTCACGCCGCCGAAGGGCGCCCGCATCGTCGATCAGAAGGCGTTAGGCGGGCGCTGACGTTCGGGCATCGCCTCGTCGAGCGCGCTGGAGATCTCGGCGAGGCGGTCGAGCGGCGTCCCGCGCTCGCGCGCGAGGGTGAGCGCGGCACGGGACAGCGTGACGTAGGCCGCGAGCGCCGGCGCATCCTGGGAGAGGGCGGCGAGATGGCCGCGCACCGACGCCACGTCGCCGCGGGCGATCGGGCCCGTGAGGACGTCGTGAGGCCGTCCGGTCTCGAGGTTCGAGACCGCCGCACTCATGAGGCCGAGCGTGGCGGCTCGCGCTTCCACTTCCGCCACGCCGGCCTCCACCAGCAGTCGCTCCGCGAGGGCCGCGACGACCACCGGAAAGTTCGCGGCGAATACGGCTGCGGCGTGATAGCGCGGCTTTTCGCCGGGCGGAATCGTGATCGTGTGCGCGCCGATTCGCCCGGCGAGCGCGGACGCACAGGCGACCGCGCGAGGGTCGCCGTCGACGCCGATCCACGCCCCTCGCAGGGCAGCGACCGCGCGGTCGGGATCGGCGAGCGGGACGAGCGGGTGAAGGGTCCCGACCGCGTGGCCACGGGCGCGAAGCATCGATGCCTCGGCCGGGTCCATGGCGCCGCTCGCATGCAGGATGACGGCATCGCGCGCGAGCTCCGCCGACGTGAGTTCCCGCAGCGCGTCGCCCAGCTGCGCGTCCCGGACGGTCACGAGCACAACCGATGCCGTGCATAACGCCGGCGGCAGCGGGCCGGCCGACACCGTCGGCGTGGCCGACGGGTCGGCGCGCCGGCCATGCAGCCCCACGACGCTCACGCCCGCCGCTACGAAAGCGCGGGCGAGCGATCGTCCCGCCCGGCCCGCGCCTAACACGAATACTCTGTCCGCTCCGCCTGCCTGGGCGGGAGCGCTCACTCGCCGGTGCGGCGCGCCTGTTCGGCGCTCACCCGAACGAGCAATTCCTTCGGCGAGTTGACGCCGCGCAGCAACTGCACTGCCTTCTGGACCTCCAGGAAGTCGCGTACGATCCGCCGCTGCTCGGCAGGGCGGCCGAAGACGTAGCGGGCGACGTCGTACGCGATGAACCGCGAGACCAGCGGTGCCGCCGCGTCGTACACGGTGCGATCCATCTCGATTCCCCGCTGGCGCATTCGCTTCCACACCTCGTCGCGCATGGCGTCCGTGACGGGGAAGTCCGGCGACGCGAGCGAATTCGTGCCGCGCAGACTCATCGCATAGTCCGTGATGGCATCGCGGAACTGCGGGACCTTGCGGTTGAGCGCGTTCTGGA
>DASURJ010000132.1:0-4240 GCA_036280115.1 Gemmatimonadaceae bacterium | reverse complement strand
TCGTTCGGCGGATTGATGGTCGTGTTGTAGCAGCCGAAGTTCCGCGAATTGAACACATTGTACAGATCGGCCGAGAGGCTTACGCGCTGTGCCGAACCGAAGGTGAAGCCCTTCTCCAGCCTGAGGTCCATGTTCTGGTTGCTGAACACGTGACCGATACCCAGGAAGGGCCGTGTCGGTGGCTGGAAGACATACGTCACCTGTTCGTACTGGCCGCGGCCGCCCGTAAAATCAGTTCCGGTGATCGTGAGCCCCGACCCGAGGTTCACGATTCCGCTGAGGTTGAGGTCCCACGGAAGCCGCACGATGGCGTTGGCGACGATGGCGTGGGTCTGGTTGCCGGGAGCGCGCCGCCATGGCCGGTCGGCCACGGTCGGAAAGCGCGCGTCGAAGCCCCAGAACAGGTCCGTGCTCTGTCCCTGCTCCTGCGACCGTGAGAGGGTGTACGCGATCGCGCCGCCCCATCGATCCGTCGAACGCAGCGGCCGCTCCAGCTGCAACTGCATCGCGTCGTACTTCGTTTTCACCCGGTCGTCCGTCACGAACACGGCCGCGTAATTCGGCGGAAGCGCGAAGCTGCCGCGGACGAAGTTCATGAAGTTGTAGCCGCGGATGCCGTTGTACGAGAGCGTCACCAACCCCGAACCGACCGCCTGGCGAATGCCACCACTGAACTGATGCGTCTTCGGCGGCTTGAGGTCATTGGCGACCATGAACACCTCGGGCGCCGTGTTGAATCCGAGCGTGCGTAGCTGCACCGGGTCGAAGTAGCGGTCTTCCCACACCGCGCAGTTGAACTCGTTCGGCGCACACGTGTCCTCGAACCTGATCGTGAGCTGCCGGTACTGCCGGCGGAATTGCTCGTCGAACAGCGTGTTCCAGTAGTTCCGGTCGTAGTAGATGCCGGCGCCGCCGAAGAGGACGGTGCGCCCGTCGCCCGTCACGTCGAACGAGGCACCGAGCCGCGGCTGGAACGCCCCGAGGTAGATCTCACGGTCATCGCGGCCGGTCGTGATGTAACGGTCGAGCCCACCGAGCTGGTCGATCACCCGGACCTCCCGCTCCGTCCCGTCAGGCAGCGGCTGCGTGACGAACAGGTCATCGTTGTACGCGCCGCGGAGGGAGTCCGCTAACGGTTGGGGCGTCACGTACGAGTTGTTGATCATGTTCGTCTCGACGTCCCAGCGGAGCCCGAGGTTCAACGTGAGCCGGGGCGTTACCGTCCAATCGTCCTGGATGTACAGCCCGACCTGCGTGTTGTTCGTGCTGATCTCGGGATCGCCAAATCCGAACGTCGCTTCGAACGGCCGCAGGTAGTCCTCGTCTGCGCGGAAGCGGTAGATCGGCTCGTTGAAGAAGAACTGCTTGCGGCCTTCGTATGACAGGAAATCGACGAACGCACCGGCCTTGAACACGTGGTCGCCGGCGAGCTGCACGTTCGATCGCGTGACGTCGTTACGGAGTGACAGCCGGTCCTGCACGAACTGCTGGCCGCCTTCTCGACCGCCGATGCGAATGATCCCCTGATAGTCGCGCCCGATCAGCCCCGGATTCGCCGTCGACGGGTTCCAGTCCATCCGCTGGAAGTTCACCTGCGCCTCGTTGAGCCAGCGATCGCCGGCATAACGCCAGTTCACGATGCCGGTGGAGACGTCGACGTCCACGTTCTCGGCCGATTCGAAGCTCGTCTGCCCGCCGAAGCCGCGAAAATCCGTCTCGCGACGAAGGTTGACGCTCGCCTCTACGGTGCTGCGGTCGGACCCGAGCCACGTGAGTTTGCCAAAGCCCAGGTGCTCGCGGAATTCCGAAGTAAACGAGCCCGCGTACTGCTGCGGGTTGAGACCCGGCGGCGCGAGTGCCGCGTTGCCGCCGAGTGACACGAACTGCGGCTGGTCGCGGAAGTTCAACTCGTACGTGCCGAAGAAGAACAATCGGTCACGAACGATCGGGCCGCCGAGACTGCCGCCGGCCTGCAGGCGCTCATAGTCCGGACGGCGCGTGCCATTTCGGATCTCGATCGGGTTGCGCGCCACGTACGCCTTGCCGATCCCGTACGCGAACACATCCGCCTCCCACTGATTCCCACCGCTCCGCGTAGTAGCCGTGATGATGGCGCTGGACGCTTTCTGGTACTCGGCCTTGTAGTTCTGCGTGATGACGCGGAATTCCTGTACAGCGGCCTGGGGGAATGGGTTGCCCTTGCTCGCGTCCTGGCCGACGACGCCACCCTTGATGACGTCGTTCTTGTACGACGCACCGTCCACGAAGATGTTGATCGCCTCGGCGGGCTGACCTCCGGCCGCGAGGAACTTGGAGTCGTCGTTCACCCGTTGTGCCGTGATGCCGGGAACGAGGCGCGCGAGGTCGAGGAAGTTGCGATCGAACGTGGGCAGGTTGCGGATCTGCTCCTCGCTCACGTTCGTGCCGACTTCCGACGTGCGTGCCGTCTGCGTTGCGGCTTCCGCGGTGATCGTGACGGTGGCGAGCTCGGTTGCGGCCGGTTGTAGCAGAACATCGAGAGTCAGCGTCTGCGCGATGGGAACGTTGACCGTGCGCGTTTGGGCGGTGAACCCGAGTCGGCGGATCGTGACCTCGTAGCGTCCGGCGCGGAGCCCGGGGATGCTGTAGAAGCCGCTCGCGTTCGACAGCGTGTTGCGGGTTTGCCCGAGCTCGACGTTCCGGGCAGAGATCTTCGCTTCGCCGATCGGGATCTCGTTCGGGCCGCGAACGTAGCCGCGGATGCTTCCGGTGGTCGTTTGCCCGGCAAGCGCGACCGGCACCGCGAGTGACGCGATCAGTGCGGCCGCGCCGATCGTGGCGGCGCGGACACGCGTCCATGCTGACGGTGTTCGGGTTGGTGTTCCGGCGGGGAAAGAGTGTCGCGTTAGGCGGCGGGTGAGGGTCCTGACCTGGCTGCTCATGTGTACATCCTCCATCGGGGGACTGCGCGAACGAGTTGTGGCTCGTCAGGTAGGCTCGACTCGAGAGTGGGGTTGAGGGTTGGCGCGCGCCGTCCTGGATGTCGGGGCGTCGAGCGAGGGATCGGCTGCGTCGAGCGCACCACAGGAGTGCCGGATGACGAGGGTCGTCGGCAACCGGTCGTGGCGGCGGACGTGGGTGTTGTTGCAGTCGATGGCGTGAAGGAGTGTCTCGACGCCCCGCATGCCCAGTTCCGAGATCGCGACGTGGACGGATGACAATGGCGGGCTCATGTAGCGAGCCAGCGGGATGTCGTCGAAACCCGTGACCGCGATGTCGTCGGGTACACGAACCCCTGACTCCCGCAACGCACTGAGCGCGCCAATCGCCATGGAATCGTTCGCCGCGAAGATCGCGGTCGGCCGATCGGTGAGGGCGAGGAGCGGCGTGATGGCGCGGTATCCGGACGTCTCGGTGAAGTCGCCGGAGATTTCCCACTCGGCACGGCGCTCGAGCGCAAGGTCGCGGAGCGCCTCGCGATAGCCCTCGAGGCGTTCGGTGGCGTCGTAATTCCCTGGTGCGCCGCAGATGATGGCGATGGACCGGTGGCCGAGCCCGGCGAGGTGGCGTACCATCGCGTAGGCCCCCCGCCGATTGTCGATGCTGAGGGCGTCGAAGCTGTCACCCTCGACCGGGCAGTTGAGCAGTACAACGGGAAGGCTGGGTGGGACGTTTGCTACGAGGGCGGGTGCGTCCAGGTGAGGCGACATCGCAATGACCCCATCCACCCGACCTCGCATGGCCAGGAGGGCCGCCTCGATCTCGCTTTTCGCGTCGTGCGACCCCGAGACCAGGAGATGGTAGCCGTGGCGCTGCGCGGCGTGGTCCATCCCGCGAATGACCTCGGAGAAGAACTCTCCATAGAGGTCGGGCAGCAGTACGCCGATGGTGCTCGTCCGGTTGGTGATGAGGCTTCGGGCGGCGCCGTGGGGGGAATAGTGGAGCCGGGCGGCGACTTCGAGGATCCGCCGCCGGGTCGGTTCACTCACCGGCCCGCTGTCGTTGAAGACGCGGGAGACGGTCGCGACCGACACGTCGGCTTCGCGGGCGACGTCCTTGATCGTGGCCACGGAGTCAGCGGGAGCGCTGAGACTTCGCCATGCGACGAACCCCTTCGCCGGAGAGGTGTAATCGTTTACATTCGATCGCGCCTGCTGTCAATGGCCGTACCCGGATGGGGCACGGCGGCTACGCGACGGGCTCTGCTTTTTTGGGGTAGTGGCGGGCTCGTTTTGGACTGATCGGTCCGGTGTTTTCCGGG
>DASURJ010000131.1:0-2428 GCA_036280115.1 Gemmatimonadaceae bacterium | reverse complement strand
TGGCTGAACGGCGGACGCGCGAAGGGGCAGCAGGTCGTGCCGGCTGCATGGGTGGAAACGTCCTGCAAGCCACGCACGCGCTCGCGGTGGGATCGGGACCGCGAATACGGCTATGGCTGGTGGATCCAGGACTTCGATGGTCACGTCGCGTGCTTCGCCTGGGGCTACGGCGGACAGTACATCATGGTCTTCGACGAGCTCGACCTCGTCGTCGTGTTCACGTCGGCGACGACCGTCAGCGAGGAGCGGCGCGGGCACCGCCGGCAGTTGTTCGATCTGCTCGAGGATCACATTCTTTCGCGGGTGGATGCACGGTAGCGGCGGTCCGCGGTGCGCGGTCCGTGGTGCGCGGTCCGTGGCGTAAGCCCCGGCTCACGTACGGGTGGTAAAGTGGCGCTAACGCCGCCTCCTCTCTTGACCCTGGGATGCTTCACCACTTGGGCCGCCGCACACCGCTGTTTCCGCTTTGCGCGGTCGCGCTACTGTTGTGCATAGGTAGCGCCGCCGCACAGTTCCGCCAGCGAGTCGACCCGGTCACGATCGATGTCTCGGTCGTAAACGGCCGCGGTGAGCCGGTGACCGATCTGTCGTCCGAGGATGCTGCGACCGGTGAGGTCGTTGTGATGCTGACGACGGCGCGCACGGGCGCAAGCGGCGCGCAACCGGCGGCGATCCAGGACGACCAACAGGTATCCGTCGCGGGCCTTCTCGCCCAACTTGGCGAATACGTCAGGAAGTTCGAACGCGAGTTCTCGGCCGTGGCGGAAGAGCGCTACGTGCAGCTCATACGTCCGCTCGAGGGCCCGCCGTCATGGCCGCCACACGAGCGGGCACTCGAGTGGCACGACGGGAGTGAGTATCCGAGAACGGGACTCGTGGTCGACAGGCGTCAGCTCCGTTCCGACGTCCTGCTCGTGCAGACGTCTCAGGGATGGATTGGCTATCGCGACGTCGCCGAGGTGGACGGCCGGACCGTGGGTCGAAGGCGCGACCGCGTCGAGCAGCTCTTTCTGTCGCGCGGGAGGGACCGCGACGACCAGCTGCGGCGGGTCGCGGAGGAGAGCGCACGCTACAACATCGGCGGGTTCCGTCGCACAGTGAACATCCCCACGCTCCCGCTCTATTTCATGCAGGCGCGCAACCACTCCCGGTTCACCTTCAGGATCGCTGGCCGCGAGCAGCTCGGGGATCGCTCCCCGTATGTCGTCAGCTACGAGGAGCATGAACGACCGACGCTGATCGGGAGCCGCGCCGGCGACGATGTGCCGATTGCCGGGCGTTTGTGGATCGACGCGGGGACGGCTGAAGTCGTGCAGACCGAGATCCGCTTCGTCTCCGGCGAAGGGCGAGCCTCCCGGCGAGGCACGCTGGTGACGCGCTATCGTCAGGATCCGCGTTTCACAGTGCTCGTTCCCGACTACATGTGGGAGTGGTACGACGGCGGTGTGGCGAACCTGGACGTCGGCATATCGGCGACGAGCGACGTGTTCGGTTCGGTTTCCAAGAGGACGGTCGTGGAGGGGCTTGCCCGATACACGAACTATCGGAAGTTCAGTGTGTCGACGAGTGAGATCCCGCGTTGAGTGTGGTTCTCGCCTTCTGCTGGCGTGGACGGCCGTCGCGTCTTCGCAATCGTTCGGTCTCACCGTGGAGGCGCCGCCGGAACTTCTAGCTGTTGCCGATCGCGTCCGCACCACGGATCCTGAGGTTGTCGCCTCATCGCTGTCGCGCGCCGGGCTCGACTTGCCGCCGCACGTGCACGTCACGCTCGTGCCCGAGAGTGAGGCGCAGGACGTGCCTCGCTGGGTCGTCGCCCGTGCCTTCGGCAGCGACCGCATCGTCATTCTGCCGGCGCGCATCTCCAGCTATCCATACGATTCGCTCGACTCGGTGGTCCTTCACGAGATCGTGCACCTCGCGCTGAATATGAAGGCCGGCGGCCGTCCGCTGCCGCGATGGTTCCACGAGGGAGTTGCCGTATCGGTCGAGTCGGGCTGGGGCATTGGCAGCCAAGCGCGTCTGTTGGTCGCCGCCGCTCGCGATCCGCACATCGATGAAGTGACGATGCTGTTCGCATCGGACGCGGCGCCGGAGACGTCGACGGCGTATCTGCTGTCTGCGGCCCTGATCGAGGACGTGCGGAGGCGGCACGGTCTCGCGGCGCCTGGTGCGATCGCCTCGCGGGTCGCGCGTGGGGAATCGTTTGAGGCGGCGTTCTACGCTGAAACGGGCGAGTCGGTGGACATCGCGGCCGCGCACGCCTGGCGGGTCTACCGCGGGATCCGTTGGGTACCGCTCGTTACCAGTTCCACCGGCGCCTGGGGATTCATCCTCGCGCTCGCGTTCATTGCGTTCGTCGTGCGCAAGGTCCGACGGAAGCGGAAGCGGTGGGAGGAGGAGGAGGAGGACGGAAAGGCCGAACTATGAA
>DASURJ010000130.1:0-7949 GCA_036280115.1 Gemmatimonadaceae bacterium | reverse complement strand
GCCTGGCGTGCTGGCTACCGAGCCGCGGATCTCGCCACGCGTCGAGAGGCATCCCCCACTAAGGTTTCACACCAAGTAGATCGAGCACGGTTCGTAGCGCAGCCTCTGCCCGCGCGTCGTTGAACTCGGCGTCGTCGTGCGCCGTTGCGCGCCCAGCACCGCCGGGCCGACGCGCTCGCTCGCCAAGCTGGCGTCGCTCGGGAGCAGTGAAGGACGAGAACGCGCGCCGCAGGAGCGGGAGGAGCGCGACGAACGTCTCCTCGCGGAGCGAGACGAGCCAGTCATCGATGAGACGCCAGAGCGCGTGATCGTGAAGCAGTAGTTGCCCACTTCCGGCGAGGAAGCCTTCGACCCACGCAGCCGCACGCGTGGGCTCCTCGGCGATCGACAGTGTTCGCGAAAGCCGACGTGCGGCGTCAGCCGAGTCGATCGCGCCGACGTCGAACAGGAGGCGAGCGCACCGCCCGCCAACCGTGCCGTGTACCTGCTCGGAGTCGGCGATCCGGCGGATGGCGTCCTGCCAGGCCGTCGTGTGCTCGTCGCGCTGCAGCAGCGCAATCGCGCTGTGAACCACCTCGATGCGCCCTCGCATGGCCGAGGCGGCATCGTCGTCCAGCGAGCTGCAGGTGACTGGTAGCCCGACGCAGATGCGCACGACGAATCCATCCACCACCTCGCCAATGACACCGAGGTCGGTGCGCCGAACGTCACTGTAGCGGAGGACGTTGGCGAGCGATGGCAGACCGTCCATGAGGTGCGCGATGTCCGGCGCTCGCGCCGATTCCTCCTGCAGCCGGCTCATGATCACGCCGACGCTGTCGCCGAGGTCGGCGAGCACGACCTGCTCGAGGAGTGCCGTCAGCGCCATGAGCTCCCTGCCTCGCGTGGCAAGGTCCGACGCGCGTGCGGTCGCCGCGGACGGCACGGTGTTCCCCCAGACCGCCGCCTCGATGAGCGACACCGCGAGCTCCGGGCGCCACTGGATGACCCAGAGCTCGTGGAACGTGCCGCGGTGACCCGATGCGCGCTGTGCGCGCCCCCACGGGATACCGAGGATGTTCAGTCGATGCAGCAGATGACTCCGCGCGAGGTCGTTCTCCTTTCTGAGATCGAGGTCGAGCGTGCGCTCGACCGCTTCGGCGGGAAGGCGAAGGCGCTTCTGCTCGCGGAGCAGGTCCTGATGCAACGGGACCATGGGCGCGGTGTCGGGAACCTGACCGAGCGTCTCGCCAACCACGAGCTTGCGCGCGATGAGCGCGATGGGCGCGTCCGACCCGCTGCAGAGGACGGAGCGCGTCGCTTCCATCAGCTCCGCGAGCCCGGCCAGCGAGCGTCCGCGCAACGCCGCGAGCGAATCAGCGAGCCGCGCCGTGTCTATGAGCTGCGCCGACGAGGCGTCGAGATCCTCCTCGCGCAGTAATGCCGCGACGCGCGCAAGCCACCGCTCTGTGACGCGGTCCGCCGTGGTCCACAGATGATGGTACCACCCGGGCGACTCGATGCCCGCGCCATAGCCGCTGGCCGCGCAGAGCCGACCGTTGGTCCAGGGCACCCAGGTCGCGTCGACCTTCACTTTCGGGAGCCCCTTGAGCACCGCGGCATCGTGCGACGCAGGCGGCATGGTGGTGAGCGCCGGTGCGTGCCACGCACCGCAGACGACCGCGAGTCGCTGGAACCCCTCGCGCTGTGCCTCGCGGATGGCGCGTCGCATGTGTGCCTCGCGACGCTCCTCGCGCTCCCGATGGCGAATGACGTACGGCGGAATGAGCTCGGCCGAGAGCGCGCCGTGGCGCGCCTCTGCCTCGGCGCGGAGCTCCGCCATCGCCGACGTCACGGCGGCGAACAGCGCTTCGTCGTCGTGTCGGCGGTGCTCGACGAGATGTTCCCAGAACCGTTCGCCGTCGTCATAGCCAGCCGCCGATGCCAGCCAGCCGAGTGGGTCGTCAGGCATCGGCGGAGGTGGTGGCGATTGACTCCCGTTAGGTGACGGCTCGGGCTCGGGTACGTTCGGCTCTGACTCGGACTCCGACGCCTCGGGCGGCTCGCCCGGCGCGTCATCGGTCAGCTGGTGCGTGTGGGGGAGATCGATGAACCGGGCCGGTACGCCCCGAGCGATCGCGACCCGCATCGCGCGCCATTCGGGCGAGAACTCGGCGAACGGGTAATACACCGCGCGGCGTGGCGCGTCCGGGCGATAGATGAGGAGTGCGACGGGCGGTCGCATGGCCTCGTCGGCCACGAGCGGAATGAGCGCGTCGGCCTCTGGCGGACCCTCGATCAGTACGATGTCCGGCTCGAGTCGCTCGAGCGCTCGCTCGAGGCTGCGCGCCGAGCCGGGTCCGTGATGGCGGATACCGAAGACGTGCGCCGTCATCTCATGACGGCGCGAACTGCGAACGGCGCCGTTCGGATTTCAGTGGTCGCACCATGACCACCATCAACTGACGGCGCGACACGCGCGGTAGAGGTCCTTCCACCCGTCGCGCTCCTTCACCACCGCCTCGAGATACTCGAGCCACACGATCCGGTCCTGCACCGGGTCCTTCACCACCGCGCCTAACAATCCGGCCGCCAGGTCCGTCGACCGGAGACGTCCGTCGCCGAAGTGCGCGGCGAGCGCGAGCCCACCGTTCACGACCGAGATCGCTTCCGCCGTACTCAGCGTCCCGCTCGGCGACTTGACCTTCGTCTTCCCGTCCTCCGTGACGCCGCCGCGCAGCTCGCGAAAGATCGTCACCACGCGCCGGATCTCTTCGGCCGCGGGCGTCTCCGCGGGGAGCTCGAGCGCGCGGCCCAACGCGTCCACGCGCCGCGTCACAATGTCCACTTCCTCATCGATCGTCGATGGGACCGGAAGTACCACGACGTTGAATCGCCGCTTGAGCGCACTCGAGAGCTCGTTCACTCCCTTGTCGCGGTCGTTCGCCGTCGCGATGAGATTGAACCCCTTCGCCGCCTGCACTTCCTTCCCGAGCTCCGGGATCGGCAGCGTCTTCTCGGACAGGATCGTGATGAGCGCGTCCTGCACGTCGGCGGGGATGCGCGTGAGCTCCTCGACGCGGGCGATGCGTCCTTCGGCCATCGCGCGCATGATCGGGCTCGGAACGAGCGCGGCGAGCGATGGGCCGTCGGCGAGGAGGCGTGCGTAGTTCCACCCGTATCGCACGGATTCCTCGCTCGTACCGGCGGTTCCCTGCACCAGCAACGTCGACTCGCCGGAGATCGCAGCCGCCAGATGTTCGGCCACCCACGTCTTCGCGGTGCCCGGCACGCCGAGCAGAAGCAGCGCGCGGTCGGTGGCGAGCGTCGCGATGGCGATCTCGATCAGACGCCGGTTGCCGATGTACTTGGGTGTGATCTCGGTGCCGTCGTCGGCCTTGCCGCCCAGGAGGTACAGCGCGACCGCCCAGGGCGACAACCGCCAGCTCGGCGGACGCGGGCGCGTATCCGACGTCGCGAGGGCTTCGAGCTCGCTCGCGAACTGTTGTTCGGCATGCTCGCGGAGGATCGCGGCGCTCGTCGTGGCAGTCGCCGTGGCTGTCGGAGACAGAGTCATTGGTTTCTCCAGGTCATTCCGAGCTCGTTGTCATTCCGAGCGCAGCGAGGAATGACATCAGGTGGTAAATGCCGCATCGAGGTCGCTGCGAAAACGAAGAACCGAACTGAGTGAATCGACGGCCGGCGCCCAGGACTCCCACGCGCCCGAGCCCTCGGGCCAGCCCTCGATGAATGCGCCGATGGCGGAAACCGGCACCGCATGCGCGCACCGCTCGATCAGCGCGCGCAGGCCGAACTCCACCGTGAGCGGAGCCTTCGCGTCGGCGACGTACTGCTTGAGTCGGCGCGCGACCGCCCGCGCCAATGAATCGCTCCATTCGTGCTGCCACTGCAGAAGCGCAACGAGCGCCGAGCTATCGCCACGAAGGGAGTTCCGTTCCGCGTCGACCATCCGGCGGAGCTCACCGTCTACCTTCTCGGCGGCAACGACCGTCGTGAACACGCGCTCGGGTGCCGGCGCCGCCCAACGAGCGTCGACGCGCGCGGCATCGGCGTACTGCCAGAAGGCGGCTGCCCAGCTTGCGTCGCGGTGGCGCTCGGTCGCGGTGAGCCAACCGGCGACGAGCGCGTCGCTCCACTCGTTGCCGCCGGTCGCCTTCAGGATCGCTGCCGGATCGAGTGACCAGCGTGAGGTCCACGTCGACGGCGGCACGACGCCGATGATCTGGGACAGCCACCACGCACGCTCGCCCAACCCTTGCGGGGGCTTCGGGTCCACGCCATCGCGGACAAGCGCCGCGTCGGCCTCGGACGGCGGGGCCACCTCGATCCGCGTCCGCTTCAGCACCCCAGTCTTCCCTAACGAAAGAAGTGACGTTGCCCGGTCGACCATCCGTGCGACGAGCGCCGATGTCGGTAGCCGGGCGAGCAGCGACGCGGCTGCCTGACGCACTTCCTTACGGCGGTCATCCAGTGCGCGCTCGAGAAGCGGCTCGTCCGCCGGACCCAGCCCTGCTGAAAGCGCAACCGTAAACGCCGCCCGTTCGGCCGGACTTTCCTGCGTCCATGTCTTCTCGAGCTCCACGCGGGCGCGCTCCGCATCGAGGCGACGGAGTTGTTGGAAGGCAGCGAGCCGAGCCGCACCCGTTCCGGTCTCGAAGGTCGTGACCAGCGAGTCGACGCCATCACCGGCGATGGCGTACGACCAGTCGTCGCTGAAACCCGCGAGCCACGTCGCGCGCGTCCCCCCTGCGGCCAGAACGAGGGCGCGAAGCGCGGGTTCGCGCTTTCCGACGTCGAGGAGCTCGCGCAACGCGTCGGCGGGAGCCCGCACCTGATGCCGCATCGCGAGCGTGAGCCACGCACCGAGCAGAGACTCGTGCTCGCCGTGGATGATGCGGCGCAGTAACGCGGCTGCCCCGGGCTTGCAAACGGGTCGCGCGTCCGGCGGGCAAGGCTCGGGTGGTGGGACCTCGGTTCGCCCGGGACTCCACCCGGATCGACGATACGCGTTGGCTGCCGCCGCGACCCGGAGCAATGCCGCCGCCGGGTCAGCCTCGCTCTGAAGGAGCGCCGAACAGGCAGCACCTAACGACCCCTCGGCCGGTGGCAACGCGAGCCCCGTTCGGTCGGTGCCGAGCAGCGCGGCGTTCACGACCGCTGGCCAGACGCTGAGGTCAGCGCGTGACGTCGTCATACCGACACCGCCCCGTTCTCACCCCACACGGTGAGTGGCGTCAGGGACTCGCCGTCCCACTCGCCAAAGAGCGGCACACTCGCGCCACCGCTCACAGCGAGCAACCGGAATCGGTCGCGGAAACGATGCGAGAGCGGCAGCGAATGCCCGACCGGGTCTCGTATTCGCCATGGGGTGGCATCGGTGACGGGAATCGCTTCGCGCAACAACATGGGGTGGCTATCGATCCATGGCATACGCGCATCCGCCTCGGCGGAAACCCCCACGGCGTCTGCAATGCTCCCGTAGCCATTCGCGACGTCCCAACTCACGGGGGTCGAGCGCTCCTTCACGATCGCACGAAGCGGTACCGTGCTCGGGAAGAACACGAGCGTTCCCTCGAATGCCATTCCCGGAACGAGCGTCGGGTCTACAGGCTTTCCTTCACTGTGTGTGGCGCCAGCCGGCTCGAAGTGCAGCACGAGCGCGCCGCGTCGCACTTCCCGTCCCCACAACCAGGTGCGCTGGACGCGAAGACGATCCTCCTCACTGATGCGCCGCCCCACGACTCCCCACTGGTCGCGCACGCCGTCGAGACCGAGCAGCTCCTCCTGCGCGACCGTCCAGCCGAGCTGCGCGCGCACGTCGGCGGCGAGGTCGGGCGGAAGGCTGTCTGCGCGACCATACGCTTCCAGGAGCAGGTGGAGCCGTGCCAGCTTGTCGAGCAGACGTTCGGGCCAACCCTCACCGCTTGCCGGAATCGACGCCATCTGCCTCACGAGTCTCGCTGCGCCGGGCGCCTGGGCGTCTACCAGTCGCGCCGCCATATTTTCCCAGTGCGATGCCGGTCGGCTCGCCACGCTGCTCAGTCCCTGGCGAACGAGATCGCGCAACCACAATCCCAGCTCGGCGACTCCGGTCGCGACTCGCCGCTCCCGCTCCTCGACGCGCGCCGCGGCCTGCTTCGCTGCCCGCTCACGCTTTGCGACGCTCGCGGCGTCGTCATCGGCCGGCGGCGGCTCCACCGCACGAGCCTCACGTTCCGCCTTCTTCGCCGCACGCGTCGCACGGCTCTCGATCCACTCGGCAACCCAGTCCGGCGGTGCCGTCGTGGCGAAGTCACCTGGTGATTGCACGAACAGCAGGAAGAGCCCCAACGAGTGCTTGCAGGGGACCTTCCGGCTCGGGCAGCTGCACTTGAACGCCGGCTCGCTCGTATCCACGCGCGTGAGATACGGGTCCTTGCCACTTCCCTGGCACGCGCCCCACAACACTGTTGCCTCATCAGGGGCAGTCGTCTTACCTAACGCCGACCACTTCCGCTTCGTCGCCAGGTCGCGTCCGGACTTGGCGGACGCAGGATCCGGCGCAAGTGCGATGACCGTCTCTGCCGTCCACATCAGTGCGCCGTACCTCCGCCGCCAGTGGCGATGCCACGCGCGGCAGCCCACTGCGCGATATCCTGTCGTCCAATTGCTGCCGCCATGAGGTCGGGGAACTGGTCTGGCGTGCAGGCAAAGGCGGGGATGCCGAGCGCGGCAAGGGCCGCGGCGTTCGCATGATCGAAGCCCGGCGCGCCTTCGTCGCTGAGCGCGAGCAACGCCACCACGCGTACGCCAGACGCTACGAGTGAGGCTGCGCGCTTCAGCATCTCGTCGCGAGAGCCGCCCTCGTAGAGGTCACTGATCAGCACGAGGACCGTCTCACTCGGCCGCCTGACGATCGACTCGCAGTACGTGAGCGCCCGATTGATGTCGGTACCACCTCCGAGCTGCGTCCCGAACAGCAGTTCCACCGGGTCATCGAGATTCTCGGTCAGATCCACGACCGCGGTGTCGAACACGACGAACCGCGTGGACACGGCCGGCAACGACGCCAGCACGGCGCCGAACACACTCGAGTAGACCACTGACGCCGCCATCGACCCGCTCTGATCGACGCACAGGACGATGTCGCGGAGCGAGCTACGCTTTCGACCGAAGCCGATGCGCGTCTCGGGAATGATCGTGCGGTACGCGGGCTGATAGTGCTTCAGGTTCGCGCGAATGGTGCGATGCCAGTCGATCTCCGCGTAGCGCGGCCGCGTCGTGCGCGTCGCCCGGTTCAGCGCGCCGGTGACCGCCTGCCGAGTGGCATTCGCGAGTCGCCGGAGCAGTTGGTCCACGAGCCGCCGCACGACGAGCCGCGCGGTGTCCCGTGTCTTGTTCGGGATGACGCTCTTCAGCGCGATGATCGTGGAGACGAGATGGACGTCGGGCTCGACCGCCTGCAGCATCTCCGGCTCGAGGAGCATCCGCTTGAGGTCCAGTCGCTCGAGCGCGTCCTTCTGCATGACGCGCACGACGGACGACGGGAAGTAGCTGCGAATATCGCCGAGCCATCGCGCGACCGAGGGCGCCGAGCTGCCGAGCCCGCCTCGACGCTCGTTGCTTCGCGCACCCTGCGCCCCGTCCGGATCGCCGCCGTAGAGCGCTTGCAGCGCCTGATCCATCCCCGCGTCTGCACCCGAAAGTGAGACGCCGCTCGACGTCTCGGCGTCGGCACCGAGGACGAGCCGCCACCGGCGCGCGCGCTCGGTCGCCTCACGGCTGGCGGCTGGGTCGAGGTCGGGAGGTGGATTCATCGCGGCGTGAGGCGGAGTGGCCGGCTAGTATGACGGCTGCGCCGAGGGATCGCCATAGCAGGTGCATTGCCCGCTGGCCAGATTTGGCCAGAGCGACAGTCGGCCCAAGCGGATCGTGGTGCCGTGCTGTCGGAACATGTCGGCACCTGCGAT